>NZ_JACGBA010000026.1:0-22658 GCF_020137685.1 Campylobacter sp. RM9331 | reverse complement strand
ATATAATCGCACATTTTTAATAAGTGGAATAAATGAAATTGAAACACTTGAAAGAATGCACGGCATACTTAAAAAAAGCTTATTTAAATGGCACGAGCTTTAAGATTGTATAAGTGTGCTAAAAACACTAGCAGACTTCATAAACACCATTTAAAAATTGTCTATAATCAAAACCTAAGACAAGTTTATAATTTAGCAAGATTTAAAAAATAATTTATAAGCGATAAACCTTACTTAAGATATGTAACAATTATGGATAATAGGATTAGAGTTGTACTTAAAGCCTTTCACGGGCTTATTTTACCTAAGGAGCATTCTTTTTGGCGTAATAATTATCCACCGAATAGCTGGGGTTGTAGGTGTAAAACACAGGTTTTAAGCCTTGATGAAGCTAAAGATAATGAAGCTATAAATATTTATAAAATATAAGGTGATGGTGTGAGTATGGATAAAAAAACATCAGCATTTTTTTATGCACAAGCTTATAATATTTTATCCGAAGAGCCTAAAAGTGAACCTAATTTTCATAAACAAAACGCAGCTAATTTATCAATAATAATTTCTGATATTTCTGCTTTTTATGTAGCACAAGGTAGATTTGCTAAGATTAGCGATATGACTTATGCACCTATAAATCCTGATGGAGAGTTTTTAATAAATGGTATTGCTTGTATAAAAGTAAGTGCTAAAAATAGTATTTTGCGTATTAAAAATATAAATACAAATGATAAAAATTGTAAAGAATTTTTCGCAAGTGATGAAGCAAAAAAGCTGCTAGATAAAGATTTAAACAAAGTTAGTGAGATTGAATATGACTTTAGTGATAATAAAATCTTATTTTAATAATTATTATAAAAATTATGATTTAGATTGCTACTCTTTAAAAATCAAATTCCTAATTGAAATTCTAGAGCATTAAAAGTATTTAAAAGCTAAGTTTAGCTTAATTTTATTGTTAAAATAAATTAGACACTAAAATGTTTGAAATCCCATAATATGTTTTTAAGGTAAAATTTTAATTTTTAAGAGTTTAAGTTATTGCATTTTATTAATGAAGCTTGGAATTTATCCTTAAAATAAATTCCAATAAATCTTAAATTGTAATAACTAAAATTAGCGTTCCATATACCAAGTATTGTTTATATTTATAAGGTCAATTTCTTTAGAAAAACTTTCACCATTATTAAATGTTACTTTATATCTAACTCCAGCTGAGCTTCCTAACTCATAGTCTAAGCTTGTTTCTATTGATTTAACACTACCCATTTCTTGAATGCCCTTTGCTTTATAAGACATTTTTTCTAATAAAATATTTTTTTCATCTTCTGATTTAAAATTAAAGCACTTAACAGCTTGTTTATCTTCTTCAATCACTCACTTCAAACATTTTTTAACTACAACATCTGGAGTATCATCAGCTTTAGGAGTATCACTCCCACAAGCAACTAACATAGATGCAAATATTGCAAAACTTAATAATTTTTTCATTTAATCTCCTTTTGATTTGGTTTAAAGCCTAATGTTTTGCATTATGCTTTTTGTAAAATCAGTATAATACCCCCCCCCATTCTTAATCTTTACTTAATTTGTATTTGAATTTATTTTTTATAATTTGAAAGGTTGTAGTAGAATTAGGTTTGCAATTTAAAATCTAATTTGCATATATTCTAAGTATTTTAGAGTTTTTAATAATGCTCTAGCTTAGCTACTCATTTTTATTGTTTATTAATTAAAAAATTATTTAATTTAAAATATTTTATTTATACTACAAATAAGTTGTATTGATAAAATTGATTTTATAGCTTATATAAAAGCTATATTTTAATATTTATATTTTTAAGGAATTTGAATTAATGTTTATTTTGCCAAGATATTGGCGTATTTAAAGAATTTTTTAAATAATGTTTTTACAATTTATTTTTTAAATTAATGAAAACACAATTTAATTATTTTATTTATTTTAATAACGCTATTTTATTAATATTTTATAATTAGTAGTATTTATTGCTTAAATTTATTAAATTAGATTGCAAAAGAATATTAATTTAAGCAAAATTTTTACTTTTTTTGTTAGACTTAAAACTTTTTAATTTATAACAAGGTTTTCATATGGATTTTCATCAATTTATTGAGCAAATTAATGGAGTTTTAGTTGCTTATGTTCTTGTATTTGCCTTAGTTGGAATAGGTCTTATTTTCACTATTTATCTAGGTCTTCCGCAATTTCGCTATTTTAAAGAAGGCTTGAGTGCAAGTTTTGGAGATTTATTTAAAAAAGGTAAGAAAAAAAATTCCGGAATAACAGCCCTACAAGCTATGATGATTTCAATTTCAGCACAAGTTGGAACAGGTAATATCATAGGCGTTGCAACTGCTATTAATTTAGGTGGAGCAGGAGCTATATTTTGGATGTGGGCTAGTGCATTTTTGGGTATGGCTACAATTTTAGCTGAAGGTGTTTTAGCACAACGCTACAAAGTATGGCAGCACGGACATTATATCGGAGGTCCTGCATTTTATATAAAACTTGGTCTTAAGAAAAAATTAGGTGCTAATACTTGCAATTTACTCGCTGGATTTTTCGCTATTGCAATTATTGTTGCACTTGGTTGTGCTGGTCAAATGACACAAAGCAATTCTATTTCAGGTGCAATTCATCAAGCTTTTGGAGTGGATTTGAAAATTACAGGAGCAATTACTGCAATTATCGCAGGATTTGTGGTGATTGGCGGGGTTAAAAGGATTGCTAGATTTGCTGAACTTGTAGTGCCTTTTATGGCTATATTTTATGTTTTGGTTGCAGTTTATATTTTAATAGCATTTCACGAAAATATAGGCAATGTATTTTCTATGATTTTTAAACAAGCTTTCGGACTTGAAGCAGTAGCTGGTGGAGCTGTTGGAATTGGTATTAAAGAAGCTATTAGATATGGGGTTGCAAGGGGACTTTTTGCAAACGAAGCAGGTATGGGAAGCACACCACACGCACACGCAAGTGCAACTACTAAAAACTCTGTTTCTCAAGGTTTTGTGGCAATGCTTGCAGTATTTATTGATACAGCATTTATTTGCACAGCAACTGCTCTTATAATCTTACTTAGCGGAGCTGATTTAAGTCTTAGCGGTATTGAGCTAACTACTTCGGCATTTAGCATTGCTTTTGGTAGTATTGGTGTGAAATTACTTGCAATTTGTCTTGTATTTTTTGCATTTACAACTATTATTGGCTGGTATTATTTCGCTCAAATTAATGTGCAATATTTATTCTCAAATAAAGCTTTACCTATATTTAAAATAGTGTTTGTTTTATGTATTTTTATAGGTGCTATGCTAAAGCTTGATTTGGTTTGGAGTATTTCTGATTTATGTAATACTTTAATGGTATTACCTAATGTTTTAGCGTTATTTTTATTAGCTCCAGTAGTTAAAAAAGAATTATTAAAATTTAACGAAAGTAAGAAAAAATAAGTTTTATTCCTATTTCAAATTCTAGAATTTGAAATAGGATTTTTTTATTTTATTTGAGTAAAATTCATACCATTTATTTTTATTTCTACATTATCGTTAAAGTCTTTAGGTAATTGATTTTCACTTTCTTCTATAGCTTTTAACATATTATATTTGTTTTTAACTTTTAAACTTTGCTCAAATTTGTGTGGTGTATTAGCAAAAAAACTATCAACAATTGGTCTAAATTGTTCAGGGACTTTATCAATATTTTGCATTACATATTCTTTAATAGCTTTTAAGTTATTGTTAATATTTATTTTGCTTTCAATTGAATTAATTAATAAAGATTCTGCAAATTCTTTATTATCCATATCGTATTTATCAAGTGTATCTACATTATCAATCTTATAATTATCAATATTATAAGTAATATTTAATTTATCACATATTTCAAAGAATTTATCTAATACATCTAAATCTATTGCAAAAGCTAATTCATTTTTATTATGTTTGCCGATTAATTTAAATTCAACCTTAACATTTCCATTATTTGCTATATCTTTTGTTTTAGTGATTGTGTTGATAGAATATTCATCTTTTGCTAGTTCTGGAAGTATTCCTAATTTATTATCAGAAATAGCCAACATACTAGCAAATCCTACAGCTATTTCACCTAGTTTAATTGATTTTATTTCGCTTTTATAAAAACTTTCTTTAGGAGTATTAGTTGCTAATTCTTTTATGCTAACACTTCCTTTTTTATCTCCAGTATAAAATCCATTTGTTTCAATTTTTATTTCTTCAACACTTAAAACTTTTTGATTATTTATAATAACATCAATACCTTTGCTCTTACATTCTGCATAATCACCTTTATTTTCACATTTATAATCACTAATATTTACATTAGATGGAATTTCAAACATAGCAGTTAGAACTTTTAATTTTTCAATTTCGTTTTTAATAGAATTATTTAATGAAGTTTCAAAATTTTTAACCTGCTCATCACTGATTTTGTTTCCACAACCAATAAACATAACAGCTACTGCACTAAGTGCTAATAATGATTTTTTCATATTTCTCCTTTTTTTATAAATTTGTTAAGAATATCAATTTATAGTTAAATAATACTAGTGAAAATGAAAAATATTTTTAATTTAAATAATAAAAATTATTAAGTAATAAAAATTAATTAATCTATTTTTGTTATAATGCAATACAAATTCAATTAAAGGAGACAGAATGTCATTAGAAAAACAATTATTACAATTACAAGCTGATGCGCACGCATTATTTTTAAAGTTTCATAACTACCATTGGAATGTAAAAGGATTACAATTCTTTGCACTTCATTCATATACTGAAGAAGCATATGAAAAAATGGCTGAAATGTTTGATGATTGTGCTGAAAGATTATTACAATTAGGACATAAAGCTATAGTTTGCCCAAAAGAGTTAATGGAAACTGCAAAAGCTCCAAGAACTGATAAAACTTGCTTTGAAGCTACTGAATTAGTTGGACTTATATTGGCTGATTATGAATACTTATTAGCTGAGTTTAAAAAGTTAAATAAATTTGCTGAAGAAGCAGGAGATACAACTACTGCAGCTTATGCTCAAGAGCAAATTGCTAGTTATGAAAAATCAATTTGGATGCTAAAAAATACAGGTGCAACAAGTTGTTGTGTAAAATAATTTAAAGGCTTGATTATCAAGCCTTTTATTTTATAATATCTGCTGACATTTTCCATAAATTATCAATTTTTACCATTTTTCTCTTTTCATTTTTAACAAAACCATTATTAAATTTAGTAATAATTTGCACTTCAGCACTATTATTAGAACTATTTAATATATCTACTTTAATTTCTGCAATTCCACCATAATTATTAAATAATTTAGGTAATACATTTTCAAAATTAATACTTAATTGTCTTTGAAATTCATTTTCATAATAAAAACATTTATCAAAAACAGCTTCACTTGGTTGATTTGAAAGTTCGTTTAAACAATTTTTGACACTTTTTTGTATATCTTCGTTTTTACAAGCACTTAAAAATAATAGGCTAACAATCATCATATATTTTTTCATTTTATATCCTTATAATTTATTTAAAATTAATCTTAAATCTATCAATTCTTTTTCTAATTCTTCTAATTCATCTGTGCTAAGTTCTAAATAAAATACAACATTTGCTCCAAAATCTTTAGAATAAACGATATTTAGTTTATCTAAAATATAACTTAATTTATTTATTTGGCTATATTCAAGTTCTATATAATATGATTCTTTTTTTATATAGTTAGAAAGTAGATTTAGCTCATTAGCTTTTGAAATTCCTAAATTAACTGCGTTTGAATATGCTCTTACAAGCCCGCCAACTCCTAATAATGTTCCACCAAAATATCTTACTATATAACAAGCTGCATTTACAATATTAGCTCCTCTTAATACATTAAGAGCAGGTGCTCCACTACTTCCTTTAGGCTCTCCATCATCACTTTGATTTTCTACAATTTGTCCAAATTCATTTAATACTCTACTAGCATAGACTACATGAACGCATTTAAAATGCTCGGCTCTTAATTCTTCTTGTCTAGTGCGAACATTTTCGTTAATATTAAGTGGTTCAAAATAGCATAAGAATTTAGAACCCTTTACTTCAAAACTATCAAAACAAGGTGATTTTAAAACTTTCATTTGCTAATATTAGCGTTTTTTATTAAAGGATTAATATGAAAATAATTTTTAGTTTTATATTATTTATATTTTTAGGATGTAGTTCTTTAATAAGTGGTGTGGCTTCTGTCGCAACTTCTGTTGTTGTTTTTGCAATTACAATTCCTATTAAAGTTATTTATAGTGTTGGTAAATCAGCCTTAAATGCAGCTAGTTCTAATTCAAATTCAAATGATACTAAAATTGCTAAAAAAGCATTAGAGCAAAAGAATTTCAAAAAAGCTTATGAATATTATGCAAGAGCTTGTAATGATGATGAGCCTATGGTTTGTGCTTTAGGGAATTATGCTTATACAAAATGTGAATTATTAAATGATGGTTGCAAGATTAATACAATAATAAATAATAACGCTATAAAATATTTTAGTGCAAAATTATTTTTAGATGAGGCAAAAGAGCTTAGCGGGGAAAATAAAAAAGCTTATATAAATATAGCTTGTAGTTACGATAATAGTATAAGTAAAGATTGTAAGTAATCTTCCTAATAATTTAGGAAGATTAAATATTTACTTGCCTCTAATTTTATTCATTAAAGCAGTAATTAAGCCGTTTTGGTAAGCAACAGCAAGAAGTGCAATCACAACACCAACTTTTTGTAATAATGATGAGCTTTCGCCAAACATAAGAGGTCCGATTAAAGCAACAGTAGCTATTGGACTTAAGATTAATAACCCAGCACCTAAAGTAGGGTTTAGTTTAACTGAACCATGTTGAGCAAATGTCCAAGCAGCAGCTTGACCTGCAGTTCCTAAAACTATCATCCATAACCAGTTCATTCCAGTGATAGGATCACCTAAAGCCACATTACCAAATGGACTTGTAACGCTTTCTATAGCAGCTTGTGGTAAGTGCATTGCTTTAATACCAGCAGCAGTATCAACCATAACACCTTGGTCAAATATGAAACCATTTCCTGTGATTAAGAACGCCCATACAACAGGAGCTACAAGTTGAGCAGCACTTGAGATTAAGATAGGTTGAACAACTTGTCCATTTCCAATTCTTCCTGCTCTTCTGCTAGCGAATAAGTAAATTCCATAGCAAAATCCTGAAGTAAGACCGCAAATTGTTCCAACTGCCATAATACCAGTACCAAATACTTCTTGAGGGCCATTTGGATCAACTATACCATTTTCTAAAGCACCACCAGCTAAGATAACACCAGCAAGCATTATAGGTGCTATGAAATAATAGCTAAATGGAATTCTTTCTCTATCTGTAATGAATGCTAGAGCTGGTAACATAATTACCTGAATATTTAAAAGAATTGAAGCAATTCCTGAACCTACAAAGAATATTGAATAATTCCACGCAGTAAAGTCAATCCCTAATACAAGTCCAGCTAAAATAGATAGCCATACACCTTTTTTGGTAAGTTTACCGATTTTTTTAGCTTCCATAATTGCAAAAGGAATAAGGCAGATAGTTCCTATCAAGCAACGCATAAAAGCACCTGTAGCTGGGTCAAAGTTAGATAATTTTTGCCAAGGTGCAGTAAAAGAAAGAAATAAAATACCGATTAAGAATATGACATAGGTCATACCTGTGGCATTTCCTCTTAAATCATTATTCATGATTTACTCCTTAAAATTATTTTTAAATGATTTTTATCTTTTTGTAAAACAAAAATACATTTTCCTATTGTAGATTGATTAAAATTAAAATAATCTTAATCTTTATAAATAATTTATTGTTTTTTTTTTTTTTTTATTTAAATTTATGCAAAATTTATACAAAATATGAAAATTATTTATAAAAATTAAATAATATATAATTATTATAAATAAATAATTAATAATAAAATTATATAAACTTTTTAAATTTTAAATAATTCAGCAATTTTTAAGCTTGATAAAACTAAACTAAAAGCCACAATTAATTTTTTTTAAAGGATTGTTATGAAAAAACCTGTCATTATAGGTGTAGGTGGTCCTGTTGGAGCTGGTAAAACTCTTTTAATAGAAAGGTTAGTAAGAGTTATGAGTAAAGATTATGAAATAGGCGTTGTAACAAATGATATTTATACAAAAGAAGATGCCTTATTTTTAGCGAAAAACAGCGTTTTACCACCAGAAAGAATTATAGGTGTAGAAACTGGTGGGTGTCCGCACACTGCGATTAGAGAAGATGCTTCAATGAATGAAGCTGCATTAAATGAATTACAAAAGAAATTTAATTTAGATTTACTTTTTTTAGAAAGTGGTGGGGATAATTTAGCTGCTACTTTTAGTCCTGATTTAGTTAATTTTAGTATTTATGTAATTGATGTGGCACAAGGTGAAAAAATCCCACGCAAAGCAGGTGCTGGAATGATTAAATCTGATTTATTTATAATTAATAAAACCGATTTAGCTCCTTATGTTGGTGCAAATCTTGATATTATGAAAAGCGATACTTTACATTTTAGGAAAAATAAAGACTTTTTCTTTACAAATCTTAAAAAAGATGAAGGTTTGTCTGATGTTATTAATTGGATTGAGAAAAATTGTCTTCTTAAAGGCTTAGAGTGAGCTTATTAAAAATAACACTTGAAAATAACCATTTAAAAGAGCATTACCAACAAGGTATGCAAAGGTTAATTCAAGTTCCAACTAGATTTGGAGAAGATAGCGAAAATGAAGATTTTTTTGCTTATCTTAGCACTTTAGGTGGTGGTTTTGTAAATCAAGATAATTACGCTCAAAGCTTTAAATTATTTAATTCTAAGGCTACTTTAAGTTCTCAATCAAATCAAAAAATATATAAAGGCACTTCTAGTTTAAAAACAAATATAGAACTTGATAATAATTCTATTTTAGTTTTTCATAATGATGCTAATATTTTTTATCAGAATTCAAATTTTTCAAGCAAAACTACTATTTTTATGAATGATAATTCAAGATTATTTTATTTAGATGGTGGATTTTTAGGTTATGCAAATTCGCAATTTAAAGCAAAATTATCTTTAAGAATATTTATCAATAATAAATTAAGTATTAATGATATATTTTATTATAACTCTAATAGTAGTTTAAATTCTCTTTATAATCATAACTATTTTTATACATTGATTATAAAAGGCGATGTGGAATTTAAAACAATTCATAATGAGAATTTAAAAGCTCATTCAAGTATTATTAATAATACTAATATTATTAGAATTTCATCAGATGATAATGATTTAGCTATGAAATATATTAATGATATTAAAAGCAATTTTTTGCATAAAGGAGGTATGAAGTTAATCTTAGCAAGACAATAAAAATATAATAATTTTATAAAACTAATTTTGTAAAGGAGAAATTATGACATTAACAAAAAAAGAGCAAGAAAAACTCTTATTAAGCTATGCAGCAGTAGTTGCTAGAAAGCGTTTAGACAATGGTCTTAAGTTAAATTGCCCTGAAGCAATTGCTATTATAAGTGATTATGTAATGGAAGGTGCAAGAGCAGGTAAGAGCGTAAGCGACCTTATGAACGAAGGTAAAAATGTTTTACGCAAAGACCAAGTTATGGAAGGTGTTGCTGATATAGTAAATGAAGTTCAAATTGAAGCTACTTTCAAAGATGGAACCAAATTAGTAACTATCCATAATCCAATTAACTAAGGAGGAATTATGAAATTAGGTGAAATAATTTATGCACAAGGTGATATAGTTTGCAACGAAGGTCGTGAAAGTATAGAAATTGAAGTTGTAAATACAGGAGATAGACCAGTTCAAGTAGGTTCTCATTATCATTTTTATGAAACAAATAAACTTTTAGAATTTGATAGAGAAAAAGCTCGTGGAAAGCGTTTAGATATTATTAGTGGAACTGCAGTTCGTTTTGAACCAGGTATGAAAAAAAGTGTTAAGTTAATTGATTTAGCAGGTAGTCGTGAAGTTTGGGGACAAAATTGCAAAATCAATGGTAAATTAGATAAATAAGGAGCAATAATGTTTAAAATAACTAGAGCAGAATACGCATCTCATTTTGGACCAACTACTGGTGATAGTATAAGATTAGCTGATACAAATCTTTTTGCTAGAGTTGAAAAAGACTATACAAAATATGGCGAAGAGTGCAAATTCGGTGGTGGAAAAACTCTTCGTGATGGTATGGGTCAAAACTCAAGATTTTTAGATAAAGATGTAGTTGATTTAGTAATTACAAATGCACTTATAATTGATTATACAGGTATTTATAAAGCAGATATAGGTATTAAAAATGGAAAAATACACGCAATTGGTAAAGGTGGAAACCCTGATATTACTGATGATATTGACTTTGTAACTGGAGTTGGTACTGAAGCACTTGCAGGAGAAGGTCTTATAGTTACAGCAGGTGGGATTGATACTCATATACATTTTATAAATCCTGAACAAGTTGATGAAGCTTTAAGCAATGGTATTACTACTTTATTTGGTGGTGGAACAGGTCCAAACGATGGTTCTAAGGCTACAACTTGCACCCCTGGTATATTTAATATAAAAAGAATGCTTCAAGGCACTGATGATTTACCTATTAATATAGGTCTTTATGCTAAAGGTCATGGTTCTAATGTAGAAGTGAATTTAGAGCAACTTCGTGCAGGTGCAGCAGGACTTAAAATTCACGAAGACTGGGGAACTACAAAAAGTGCTATTGATAACGCATTAAAAGCTGCAGAGATTGCTGATGTATCAGTAGGTATTCACACAGATACATTAAATGAATATGGTTGTGTAGAAGATACAAAAGCAGCAATTAATGGTAGAACCATTCATACATTCCATACAGAAGGTGCTGGTGGCGGTCATGCTCCTGATATTATTAAATTAGCAGGCGAGCCAAATATTTTACCAGCTTCAACAAACCCAACAATGCCATTTACGGTTAATACTATTGAAGAGCATTTAGATATGTTAATGGTTTGCCATCACTTAAGCAAAAATGTTAAAGAAGATGTTGCTTTTGCTGATAGTAGAATTAGAAAAGAAACAATCGGTGCTGAAGATGTATTGCACGATATGGGTGTAATCTCAATTATGAGTAGTGATTCTCAAGCTATGGGAAGAATTGGTGAAGTTGTAAGTAGAACTTGGCAAACAGCTCATAAGATGAAAATCCAGCGTGGAGCATTAGGTAATGATAGTGAATATTCTGATAATGAGCGTATTAAAAGATATATTGCAAAATATACAATAAATCCAGCAATAGCAGCAGGAATTTCTACTTATGTAGGTAGTGTTGAAGTTGGTAAAATCGCTGATTTAGTATTATGGGATCCAAAATCATTTGGAACTAAACCTAAATTAATAATTAAAGGTGGATTTTGCTTACATTCAGTAATGGGAGATAGCAACGCATCAATTCCAACTCCACAACCAGTAATGCATAGAAAAATGTTTGGTGCTTTAGGTGTTGCATTACACGAAACTTGCTATAGTTTTATGTGCAAAATGGCAGTAGATGCAAATGTTGCTAAAGAATACGGAATTAAAAAACAAGTATTACCAATACAAGGTGCAGCTAGTGCTAAAAAATCTGATATGAAATTAAACAACGCAACTCCAAAAATTGAAGTTGACCCACAAACTTATGTAGTAACGGTTGATGGAGAAGTTGCATATAGCGAACCAGCTACAGAATTACCACTAACTCAAAGATATTATTTATTTTAGGAGAAAAAATGATAGTAAAAACCATACTAGGCAATATAAAAGATTATGATACTAAAGGCAAAATGATAGATAATGTAAAAGTTTCGCCTGATGATAGATTAAAACACATACTTCGCTTAACAAGTGATAGTGGAGTAGAAATTGGCATAAGCCTAGATAATGGTCATTTTCATAATGGCGATGTTTTAGGTGAAGATGATAAGAGAGTTTTTGTAATAGAATGTTTGCCACAGAGTGTAATTTTGATTAAGCCAAAAGATATGATGCAAATGGGTTTTGTAGCTCATTCAATAGGCAATAGACATATGCCTGCTGTTTTTGAAGATGGTTTTATGATAGTTGAAGATGATTATTTAATAATTGAGTGGCTAGAAGAAAATCAAGTAAGCTATGAAAAAACGCAAAAAGTTTTGCGTCATGCTTTAAAACACGCGAGTCATCATCACTAATGTTAGGGCAGTTTTTATTTGATAGTGCCTTTGCAAATGGTGCTTATTCACATAGTTTTGGTTTAGAAAGCTATATTTCTTGGGGCGTTGTAAAAGACGCTTCAAGCTTTCAAAAATGGTTAGAAAGTTATATGCTAGATGTATTTGCTACTAGCGATGGTGCTATTTATGCTATTGCTTGTGGTTTAAAGGGTAAAAAATTAAGTTTATTAAAATTAGCAAAAGTAGCTAATTCATCAATGGCTAGTGCTGAATGCAAGGCTGCAGGTATTAGTATGGCAAGAGCTACTTTAAAAAATACAGAATTTATGCACGATGAATATGCAAGTTGGTATTATAAGGCTTGTGAGAACGATGAATTTTGCAATCCTGCTATTGCTTTTAGTGTTTTGGGGCAAAATATGGCTGTTGAATACGCATATTCAAGTATAAAAACACTAACTCAAAATGCAACTCGTGCTATACCATTATCTTATAAAAAATCAAGCGAGTTATTACATATTAATTTAGATTTAGCTAAACGCTCTGCTGATAAATCAATGCAAATTGCTAAAAGTTTTATAGAAAAAGGATTTTTTAGTTTGCAATTATTAGATGAAAATGATTTAAATAAATATCATTTGTTTTCTACTCATCACGAATTAGATTTAGGAATGTTAGCTCACGAAAAACTTGATTTTAGATTGTTTATGAGTTAAATCATTAGAATTTGAAAATATAAAAAAGGTAATAAATTAATAATTTATACCTTTTTTAATCTATTAAAATAATTTTTGTAATTCTTCTTCGCTTAATTTTTTAGAATTATATTTGATTAAATAAATATCATCTTTTTTATTAATATCTATAACAAATTCGCTTTCTTTTAAAGGAGCTTTATTAGATTTATAAGTCTTAAAATCATTAGGATTATCCATAGTTTTTAGGATAAAAAACCAAATAGCACAAACAAAAGCAATAAGCATTAAAAACTCATTTTCCAAATCAGCGTGCATAAAAATCCCACATAAAAATGCTCCTAAAAACGAGCCAAAATATCCGCAAGAATTTGAAAATCCTAATACTAAACCTTTTTGTCTAGCTTTGCAAATCTTAGAAATTGAGCTTTGCATAATAGGCTCGTGTAGACAAAATGCAATAAAATATAAAATAACAGCTAAGAAAAATAAATAATAACTAGAGCTTAAAAATATCAAATATGATAGGAAAAATAATGCAACTCCGCTTAATAAGATAGTCTTACTTTTGCCTTTTGACTCGCCAACAACTCCACCAACTCCCATAGCCAAAAATCCAAAAAACATAGCCACGCTATAAATAATCCATAAATTATCACTATTTTTATGAAATATATTTACATAAGCTAAAGGAATTAGCATAAAGGTGCTTGAGCTTAGCATTTTTTGTAAAAAGCAAGTTAGATAAAGTTTGTTTAGATTTGCACTTATGAATGCTTCTTTAAAAGGGATTTTTTCTTGTTTTATAATTTCTTTTTCTTTAGGTAAAAAGGCTAATAATACAATACATAAAACGCTTAAAATCGCACTTATATAAAATAAAGCCCCAAGCCCTAAAAAACTAGCAATAACAGAACCTAAAACAATAGCTACAACAAAGCTAAGTCCAATAGCTCCACCCATTAACGCCATTGCTTTTGCTCTATCTTTTTCGCTAGTTAAATCAGCAATCATAGCAGTAGCAACCCCGCCAATTGCTCCCATACCTTGTAAAACCCTACCAACAAGCATTGTATAAATATCACTTGCACTTGCACAAATTAAACAGCCTATTATAAAGATTATTAATCCCATAAGCATAGTTTTTTTACGACCGATTTTATCACTTAATGCTCCAAAAGGCACACTAAAAATCATTTGAAAAATTGCGTAAATTCCAACAATAAGTCCAGCCAATACATCATTAGCTCCGTTTAACTTATGCGAATACAAGCTAATCACAGGTAAAACAATAAAAAGCCCAAAAAATCTTGAAGCAATAATAAAACTTAAAATCAAGGTATTTTTATTCATAATCTATCCTTTTTGATAAAAGATTATTTTACTCCTAAATTTATTTACCACTAATTTATCTAAATAAATTTTATTATTTTATGCTATATAATTTACAAAAAATTTATGCTAAACTAACGGAATTTTATATATTTTTGGAGTTTTATTTGAAAATTATTATATTACTTTTATTTAATTTGTTAATTTTTGCAGATGAATTAAAATTCGGTATCGTATATGCTATTCAAGACAAAAATTATTCTAAACAAATAAATGATTGTTTATTAAACCCATCTTTAGGCAATGTTAATGGTTATAATGAGTTTTTAGGCAATTATTTAAAATTATGTTCTAGCTTAGGAATAAAAACAGAAAATAAAAATGATAAAATTGTATATTGTCTAAATAACGATAAAAAGCTCAACGGGGGGGGGTATTTAGATATAATCAATGCTAAAGCAAACCCAAATACATTAGAATTTTATTCATCAAGTGCTGATGATAATTCTTATAAGAGCTTAATTAATTCTAATCAAGATAGTTTTTCATTTATAGTAGAAAATAAAAATAATATTAAAACATATATAGAAGAGCTTTATAAATTGTATTCAGTGGATACTACCGGTAGAATTAAAATAGAATATAAAAAGACTTTAAATGATGCTGTTTATTATCTAATTGACCAAAGTCCTATAAAAACTACAAATAATGAAGATAATAAATTAATTAACGACTTTTATAACTACATAATAGCAAATCCAAGTGTTAATATGACTAGTGATTGGGAAGACAGATTTAAGCAAATAAGAAATATGCAAGCTAAAAATTCTCATATTTTTTATAGTGATATTTTTAAGGAAAAGGCATTTTTAAAGAATTTAAGAGCTGCATATAATGAATACTCATCATATCCTTTACCTAGACAAAATGAAGGTAAGTGCTATATTTTTGATATTTTTGCTTATGATACAAGTAATTTAGGTAAGAATGTAATTAGGTCTAGTAATTTTAAATATTCTCATCAAAATAGTAAGTATTATTCAAGTGATTTGATTACAAATTATAGTATTCATAAAAGCTCTCTTGTTAGAAAGGGTATATATGAATCAACATTCGCAGGAGAAGAAGTTAAATTTAGTATTAATTTAAGAGCTTTAAATGCGATAGCTAAAGGCGAAATTAAATTAAGTTTTTATCCAGACGCTAGTAATTTAGAAATTAAAAATGAAAAAATCTATTTAAAGGATAGAAATAAAGCTTTATTAAAAAGAGAAGCTGATGCTAAATATTATATGAGTGGTAGCAAACAATCAAAATGCCAATTAAATCTAGTAGACAATACTAAAGAATTGGTTTTTAATTTAGGTAATTGTTTAATTAATCAAAAAAATATTGAAATTACAGAAAGAATTAGGGGTTTTGAAAGACCTATATTTCAAGAAAGTGGTAAAAGTATAATCAAAGGTTCTGTTGGCATTCCTTTAGTAAATGATTATCAAAATATATATACTTTATATACCAATAATAATGAAAAAGTAATTATAAATAATGCTAAAAACTCTAATGCAAAAAAGGCAAAATTAGTAAATACTATGCTAGAAAATGAAGAATATTTCATAGGGCTTAGCAATAATTATTCAAATATTAGTAGAGTTTATATTGACTTTTTGCCTAATTCTAATTTTGAAATTCTTAATGTCTATAATGCAAATTCTAAAATAGATAAAATCACTGAAGGTGCGTGTGCTGGTAAGTATTTATTAAATGATGAATTAATCCTTAGGATAAAGACAAATCAAGCAATCAAACAAACAAGTATTAAATATAATCAGTATTTTGAAAAGACTAATCAAAACAATGAATTAGTATGCGAACAAATGATAAATGATAATTATAACTATACTTTTGCTAGCAATGATTTTGCTATTAGACCTAAAGAATTTAGTTTAGGCATTTCATCGTTAAATCAAGAAGCATTTCAAAATACTTTAAATAGTTTTGTATCAAGAGAATTGAAAAATTATTCAAATCTAGCAATTGGAATAGCTAATTTAGTGATTAGTTATGATAATACTACTAAAAAATTTGCCTTATTAAATAATGAAAATAATAAGATTACAATTTTTGCTAACGACAATCGTGTAAGAAATAAAGAAAAATATGGAGTAGCTTTTATAAATAATGGTAAGTTTGATTTAAATATTAATTTTCCTTTAGCTACTGATGGTTTAATAGAATTAGCAGAAACTAATTTTACAAAACATGACCAAGAATTAGATATTTGTATTCAAGATGAATTTGATTTAGATAGTGCAAATACTTTAAAAAATGGAAAAATTTCTTGTTTTATACCTATTAAAAAAGCCTTAAATATTGAGTTTTTATCACAAACAAAAGCTATTAAAAACGAATATATAACTTGCAAAAAAGATATGCAAAAATGCAAACTTAATCAAGACAATTCAATAGGTATTAAAAATATAGCTTATGATAAACTTATGCTAGGAGATAATGCGGGCTTGGTTTATAATCTTTATTTGTTAAGTTCAAATTCTAATAACAAATTTGTTCCAACAAAGTTTAAAAATGATATAAATTTAATGATAGATGTAGGCAATTTAAATGGTTTAGTAGTCAATGAAGGCAATTTAAAAACCTTACACATTAGCAAAAACGATTTAAATCAAGCATTTAAATTGGCTTTTGATAATTTAGGAGAAAATACAAGATTAACTAATCTAAACGAATACTCGCAAGATGAGGCAAGCTATAAAAATACTACGCAATTTACTTTCAAAAAGGACAAGCCAAGACCTTTACAAAAGGTTACAATCAGTGTCTATGTAGATGGTAAAGATGAGTTTAATATAACTTATAATAATGTTTATGATATAGCTTATACAGGCTTAATGTTTAAAGATATTAATGCTACTAATCAAGCTTTAGAATTTAAAAAAGATTATGATTTTGGGTATTATGATGAGGTAGATGGGAAATTAAGTTTTATTAAAGATAATATTATTTTAGATGATTTATTGTCTAAAATTGACTTTATACCAACCTATAACAGCACTCAATTTATTAATAATAGTTTTCATAATATTTCAAATTCTTCATACACAAAAGATACTATAAAATTTGTTCCTAAAGCAGGATTTGAGTATCTTTCAAATACTAAAAATACTTTTACAATAGAGTTTAAATAATCTTAAGCCCTTTAAAATGGGCTTATTTTTCTACGCAAAATAAAGCCCAGCTTAATTCTTGTTTGATTAAATCTTTATCGTTTTCATATAGATTTTTTAGTTTTTCAATTTGAATATCATTTAGTTTTTTGTAAGAAAACTCAACGCTTTTTTGTAAATCTTCATAAGTTTTATAATAATTTTGATTTTTTATAGTGATTTTATTTAAAGTGAAAAAATACCCAAGCTCATTTAAAATATTTGCAGCGTAAATATAATTAGGCGTTGCAATTATGTCTAAATCAAGGGCATTTATGATTTTTTCGTGTATGTAAGAATTGTCAATTTTATATGTAAAATATAGCCTTTTTTTAGTGCAGTTTAAAAGAATTTGCAATGCTTTTGCTAGGTCATTAACATCTAAACACCTACTAGCAAACACCAAATCCCAACTACCATCTAAATCATCATAAGAGCCTTGAATTATCCTTGCATTAGGGCAATTTATCTTAGCAAACTCAAGCATTTTAGGAGAAAAATCACATAAAGTAATATTGTTTATTAAAGAGTGCTTAGCTAAAAAAGCACTCCCACAAGCAAAATCAAGCAAACTATCACACCCACTAAAATCAACTTGCTTTAAAAATTCTCTCACATAAGCTTCGTGTTTTGCGTAATCATTAAAACTTTGAGCTTTTTTATCCCACTCACTTGCGTCCTTACTCTTAAAATCACTCAAATTCTTTTGCTCAATATAAAGATTTTTAAATGATATTTTAGAAAGATTGTTTGCTTTTAGCATAAATTCTCCTTAAAAACTTGGAATTAATATATCTTTAAACTTAGTATTTAAAAACTCTCTCATTTTTTCACTTCTCATAGCCTTAAGCAAAGCTTTAGTTTTAGGGCTATTTAAATCATTGGCTCTAACAGCTAAAACGCTAGCATAATCACTATCACTACTTTCGTGCAATATAGAATCCTTAATAGGATTTAGTCCTGCTAGTAGGGCGTAATTTGTATTAATTATCGCCAAATCACATTCATTAAGTGTTCTTGTTAGTTGTGGAGCTTCTATTTCTTTTATTGTAAGTTTTAATGGATTATCTTTAATATCTAATACTGATTTTGTGCTAGATTTTGCATCTTCATTAAAGCTTATTATATTATTTAAGGCTAGTAAATCTAAAGCTCTAGCACCATTGATAGGGTCGCTTGGTATATAAACTAAGGCATTTTTAGGCAAATCTTTAATATCTTTAATAGTATTTGAATACGCTGCCATTGGACCTAGAAATATTTTTCCTGCACTAACTAGATTTGTCCCTCTTTCTTCGTTAAAGCTTTCTAAAAATTGTCTAATTTGAGTAAAATTCGCATCTAATTCTTTATCATTTAGAGCATAATTTGGGACTATGTAATTATCAAATTCTATGATTTCTAGTTTGTATCCTTGATTTTCAACCAAGTCTTTTACATTTTCTAAAATCATAGCAGTTGGATATGGAGTTACTCCGATTTTGATTAATTTTTCATCAGCATTTAAGCTTAATAAACATAAAAATATTAATAATTTTTTCATTTGTTTTCCTAAAAAATGTAATTAATATTGATATGTTAAATTAAATTATTAACAAATTAAGTATTTATAATATTTTTAATATTAAGTTTTATTTAATATTTTTTTATTTATTATAATATCTTATTTTATTTGTAAAAAGGAGATTTAATGTTTAAAAAAGCATTACAAGTATTAGTATTAGCAGTTTTAGTTAATTTTAATTTAAATGCAGATGATTTTTTATCTAGTATTACAAATGGTGCAGTAAGCGATAAATCACTTGGTGTAAAAGTATTAAATACTGAGGACATGAATAAGATTGTTGGCGGATATTATTATTTTAGAGAAGCTTACCCGTTAAATTCAGGTATCCCTGTTACGCGTTCATATATTGTTGCTGAATTAGTTAATATAAATGGTGGAATATATGCAGATTATGATAAACCATCTTCATATTTTAATTTACCAGAAAATGAAATATTAGTATTACAAGATAGATTTACGAATAGATATAATGGGGTATATTTATTGGCTATTAATATGGACACTTTACAAGGTCGTTTGTTGGAACCAACTTATAAGTATCAAGAAATAGTAAATGACTATATTAATAGAATTGGAATTTTTTAATTTATTTTTTAATTTTTGGAATAATTTTTGCTTTCCTTTTAATACATTAAATTAAAAGGAAATCAAATGAGAATAGAAAGTATTTCAATTTTTGATGAAGCCAAACTTCAAAAAGCTCAAAAGGCTGCAGGTGTATCATTTTCATCTATTTTTGCAAGTGAATTTGCAAGGGTAAATCCTAAGCTAGAAACTCAAGCACAGTATTCGCTAGATAAAGACATAATAGACGCTTCAAATATCTTTATAGATAGGTTTAATAATTCAAGATTTAAGGTATTTGATAATACTCACGATTTAACTAAGTTAAATTCTAATATATCTTGGCAAGGAGATTTAACAAAAGCTAAGATTTACAATGCTACCGAGTTTGGTTATAGCGTTGATAGTAGTGGCTTTTTAGGAGCTGATTTTAACAAAGCTGCAGGCTTGCCAAATGATTTTAAAATCCATTCAAGCACACTAAAAGAAATCTCAAGGCAAAGTAATCTTATGACTATGCCACAAGTTGGGATTTTTAATAATATTTATGAAAATATTGATTACGCAGACACTATCAAACACCAATTTAGATTATACGAGCAAATTGTAGGAAATGTAGCCGAGTTTAGTAAAGATGATATTGCTAATATGCCAAATTATGTTGATTTGGTTGGACTTAAAATCAATAATGGCTATACATTTGATTATTCACACGCAAATGTTGGCAATAAGTATTATGAGAATAAGGAAAATGCTTTACAAATAGGCTTTAAGTTTGATTATGATTTAAGCGTAAATAATAGCAGAAAGCTTAATTTTGATTTAAGTCCTTATATAAAAGATGGTGAGATTTCTAACGCAGGATTATTTGTAAGTTTTCTAGGTGGCACACAAGGGCTTAAGGTAAGCGATAGTGGGGCAACTAAGATTAAAGATGAATATAAAGAAAGAATGATTATAGAAGATGCACTAAGTAAGCTTAATCCAAATGAAGGCATAGATATTTCAAAGCTAGAATTATTAACAGGACTTAGCAAGGAAAAAATCCAAGATTATTTAGATAAGTTTGAAGATGAGAAAAAATTAAAAGAAAAGGTAAGAGAGTTAAGCCAGAGCCTAGCAGTAGATGCTTTATTGAACAATAATTATTCAAATGATTTTAGGGCTAATGCTAAGGATTTTTATAAAAGAGTTCAGATATAAATTAAATATCTATTAATATTTTTTTAAACCTACCGATATAGAAAAATAACGGGGGTTTAAAATGCAAATATCAAATAACAATTATATAAATTATCAAACAAATATTAAAAATCAAATTCTAACCACTCAAACTCCTAAAGATAATCTACAAGAACAAATCGCAAATATTTTAAAAGACGCCCCACAAGATGAATGGGGCACATATGATCCAAATGCTGTGCTTAGTAAAATAGGAGCTTACGAAAAAGGCAGTAAGATTTATGAAGCCTTAGAAAACGAAATGCTAAAAGGAATAATTACTTACGAAAAAGACCCAAATGAAGAAATATTAAGCACAAAAGATTCTCTTAAAGTAAATAAGTGTGATCCTGCTTGGGTTGTATCACTTAAGCTAGAAGTTCAACCTTTGTTTAAATTTGAAAACAATTCAATATATCAAAGAGCTTTTTATCAAAATAACGATGATTTAAAAGAGCTTTTAGAATTTTTAAAAGAAAATCCCATAGACAAACTATCTTTAAGTGATAAAAAGTTTAAAAAATCATTTGAAGATAATGATAATAGATTAGAAATGTTGTTTGCAAATGAAGAAATCAGCATAGAAGACTTTAAAAAAGAATATTTAAAATTAAAAGATTTTTATGATGAGAATAAGTTAAAAGAAGAAAAAGAAGAACAAATTAAAGAAAAACCTTACGAAGCCATAGAAGTAAAAGGCACTAGCACTCGTGAAAGTATGGAAGATATTTTAAGCAAACTTGATATTCAAAATATCAAAGATGAAAGAGATTTATTAGCTATTTTAATGGCATATAAAGATAGCGAGAATTTATATGATAAAAGAATTTAAAATAAAGGAATAATTATGAAAATAAATTCTTATTCAACATATCAAATAACCAATATAAGCAAAAAAGAAACAAATAACGAGATTAAAAAAGTAGACAATAAAGCAGATGATAAAAAGGTAGGTGAAGTATTAGGATACGGAGTTGATAAAGATGGCTTTTTTACAAGTGATTTTAATAAAGCCGCAGGAATTGCTGAAGATTTTAAAATACATAGCGATACAATGCTTTCTCTTGTAGAAAAAAATAACCAAGCAAACCCACCGATATACAAAATGCGTCATAACATAGACATAGTAAAAAGTGCAAGTAGTGCTTATAAAGTTTTAAAAGGAGTTTTAGGCGATGAGTTTTTAAACTCAAAGGATTTTTTTAGCTCTGATGAGCTTTGGAAAACTTCACATTTTTTTGAAATGGATAAAAGAAGCTTAACTATTACAAAGACTTTTGATAAATTAGAAGATTATCAAGACTATGTAAAAATGACAGATTATTGTAGGCTTGATTCAAAATATAGAGCTACTAATTATTTATCTGGCTTGTTTGAAAAAGATGATATTTTTTTTAAAAAAGAACCACCTATAAATAATTATGATGCGTGGTTAGATAGTATATGTAGTTTTATCTACGACCCACATAAAGAAAACTACCAAAATGAGCAAGGCGAGTATAGCAAAGGCGGACTTTTAGCTGCTGTTTTATATAATAATTATATTTTAGTAGAAGGTGAAAAAACTAATTATGCTAAGCAAATGGGACATGACTACAGCGACCCATTTGACCCGTATCGCACAGATGATGATTGGGGTATGATAAAGCCAAACAATACAAAACGCTATGAGATAGGTAAAGAAGATGAGTGGCAAAAGCTAATGCAAAAATTATTATATGAAATGCTAAGTGGTAAAAACCTAAAAGCTCCTAAAGATATAGATAGTTATGAAACATTTGAAGAGTTTTTACAAGCAGCTTTACAATAC
>NZ_JACGBA010000025.1:0-30978 GCF_020137685.1 Campylobacter sp. RM9331 | reverse complement strand
CCTTGAAACTGATGAAAATAAAGAAAAATTACTTAATGATTTTTATAAAATTCAATCAAAAGAAATCTTTAGCGAAATTTTAAAAAGATTTTGTGTGATTGTTGGTAAAGATATAAAAGCTTTGAAAGTGCGAAAAATGAAAACTCGTTGGGGTTCTTGCAATACGAAAAAATCTTATATAAATCTAAATACCGAATTAATTAAAAAAGATATATTAGCAATAGAAGCAGTGATTATGCACGAATTAACACACCTTTATCACGCTAATCACTCAAAGGCTTTTTATACCACGCTTTTAGGATTTATGCCAGATTATTACGAGCGAATAAAATTACTAAAATAGAAAAAGAAATTTAAAAATATTTACATTAAGCTTTAATTTTATTTAACCCATTAAATATTTTAATATTTATTTTAGAGTTTTTTAATAAAATTAAAATTCTAATATCAATTCAAAGGAATAAAATGAAAAAACTTTCACTAGGTTTAATTTTAGTTAGTATTTTAAATAGTACTGTTTTAGCTTATGAAAATAGATATTCTATTGAACAAGAATATGCAATTATTAATTCTTGTATTGGAGTCTTACCTTTTACAGCTAATAAGCAAGAGTGTATATGTGCTTTGAAGTTGACACAAAAAAAATACCCTTATTATGAAAATAGCAAAGGTTTTAATAAAACATTTGATAAAAATTTAAATTATTGTGAGAAGTAATTTTGATTTCTATACTTTAGTCTAGAATTAACAAAATCATCTCCAAGAACTTGTCTTTCGAATTCAAATCTATCTTGGGGGCTTAAATAATTATAGTATTTTTGCAATTTTTCTATAGTATCACGTCTTGGGTTATCACTATCTCTTTCTAATAATTTTTTTAATGATTCATAAAAATTTTTTATATCTTCATTAGATGTTAAATTTTCTACTTGCTCTGCTAATTCTTTAGCAATTTTAGCAAGAGTTGTATTGTTGATGATAATATAATTTTTTATTTTTTCCTTAAGTTCTTCTGCTATTTCTTTGTTTGTTTTCATTTTTTTGTCCCCAAATGTCCCTGGTTATTATTATATCATTTTGTAAGTTTTGCAAAACTAAAATAATTTTTAAGGAGAACGCGATGAATAAAAACGCGATGGATAAAGAAGCAGCAGCAAGAATTCAATCAAGCGAAGCTAAGAGAAATGGTGGTATTGTAAGCAAAGATAGTTTTGCAGCAAGAGCTCAAAGAGCAGCTAATAAAAATAGCAATAAAAAAGGAGAATAAAATGGCAATGTCTCAAGAAGAATTAGATTTATGGTCAGATATTAATAATCCAAATAACGATGCTTGTATGGATGATTGGGCTGATGCACATAATCCAAATAATGAAGATTATTTAGGTGATGATTAATATATTTAGCTAGCCTATAGGCTAGCTTTGTAATAATTGAATATAATTAGATTGTTATTTTCAAATTCTAGTTATTTTTTGTAGCGCTTTCTTCTTTTTTATTCTCTTTAGATTTTTCTAAATCTTGTTCATTTTGTTCTTTGCTTTCGTTGTTTGTTTTATCGTTACCATTTTCTGTATTAGCAATATTTTGCTTTTTACCATCTCTTATTATGTGAATGTCTTTTTTGATAAGTTCAACCTTTATGGTTTTTTTGCAATAATCTAATGTTTTGCCTATTTCCATATTTTCACTGCATAACTCTACATAAGCAATATCTCCTAAAGTTGATAATACTTTTACATCTTTTAGCTCAATATAATTGCCTTTATAGTGATATTTGTTATTTTTGTCATAAAAACCATCAAACATATCTTTTATAAAGCTATTTTTATCAACCATTATTGTAGCGTAGTAATCTCCTAAGCCAGAAAGAGATAAAGTTTTGATGTTAGATAACATAAAAATGTAAATTGACATAATACATGTGATAATTCTTATATAATTTATATTATTGTTATTGCCTTTATATAGTATGCCAATATGCAAAAAAATCATTACTGCAAATAAAAAAATATATAAATATATAAATTGTTTTTCATAGTAAAAATAGAATATAAAAAACCCTAATAAATACACTAATAATACTGGAAGTATAAGAAGTACATATAAAATAAGTTTTGATGCTTTATTTTTTTCTTTTACATTTTTAATTTGCCACACTAATTCTGTTGAAATGTATAAAATAAATATTAAAAATAAAAACCAAGATAAATTAGAAAATCCAAAAGCTAAGAATTGCTCAAATGTAAGTTCTATTGGGTATTGTAATGTAAAAACATATACTACACCATAATTAAAAGCAGAACCTATAATTAGTATTAGTAATAAAATTTGCCCTAAAGCAAGAGATATTTGTCCATATTTTTTAATATTTTTATATATCCATCTTGTTGTTATTCTGTTAGTTTGGAAAAAATCTTCATCATTTTGTCCTTTGTTTGTAGAAGTTATAGGTTTATCTTGTATCTGCTTATGATTTCTTTGTAAACATGGAAAAATATTGTTAAATAGTTCTATAGTTTTGTTTTTGTATTTTTTTATACTCATTTTCAACCTTTAAATATTTTTTTATATTGTAGCAGATTAATATATTGTGAATTTTATTTGGTTATTGTTTGTGAAGTAAATGCAATAATACTTTTTACAAAAAAGTAAGAAAATGTATTTTGTAATTTTAGAATCGTTAGTCAAAAGTCAAATCTTATATAAATTTGTAGTTTTATATTTTGATAATTTTTATAAATTCTTTTGCCATCTTTTTAATTTAAAAATTAATAGTAAGAATTGATGAGATTTTGAAGTTTAAAAGAATTTGTATAAAAGATTGGCTAAAATATAAAAGAGCTTTTAATGGTGATTTAGTGTAATTTATGAAAAGTATCTTAGAATTTGATTTAAATTCGTTAAAAAGCACAAATTGTAGTTAAAAAATAATCGTAAGTGCAGTCAATAAAATAAGGCTATTTGATAATTATTATAAAAAATATTTCTAATAAATTTAGCTAGATTTTTATAACAATGAAATGATTAAAACCTTTAATAATAAAAGATAAATATTCAAAGCAATAGGCTACAACACAACATAGATTTATTAATGCTTACTTATTAATTGTTCTAAAAGTTAAAATATATTTGTGGGCTAGTAGTAAGAAGTTATTTTTTAATAATCGTTTTAGTAAAAAATCTGTATTAAAATACTTGTATGGATATCATTTATTAATGCTATAAAATATAAATTTGGCTTTAAAAGCCAAATTTTAGTTTTGATTTTTGCTGTGGTAATAACATAAATATATTAATCCAATAGACGCAACTATATTACCGACTAAGTTAGCTACTAACATAAAATATAAAACAGATATTACAATGCCAAAAATAAATACCTAAAATAATAACTAGGATTAAGTCCTTTAAATGCTTTATTAAAAAAATCTTTCATAATTTCTTACCTTAATAATGGATTATTGCTTTTTGTTTTAGCTTTTAGTTTTTTAATTACTATGCCTTTTTTGTTGATACAAAAAACATTAGAATCATTTATATTTGGGCTAAAAGAACTAATCTTAACGAAATCATAATGCCACATTTCACATTCATTAGAAGAACTAATTCTGCTAGGTGCTCCGAATTTCTCTTCTAAATCACTTTTGCTAGATTTGTTAATTACAATGCTATCAAGCTCATCTTGGGTAATCTTAGTGCCTTCAGTATAGGTTGTGAAATTATCAATAGCAGCACAAGAGCTAAAAGCTAATGCAACCAATGAAAACAAAAATAATTTTTTCATTTTTTCTCCTTAAATAAATTTAAAAGCAAATTTATCATAAATAAATTAATTTATCCTATAGGATATAGATTTTAAATTTTTATATTGTTTAAATTATTAGATTTTACCTATAGGATAATGTATGAAAAACACTGAAGAAATAGAAGAATTTTATAAATTAGTATCAAGTAATGTTAAAAAATTTAGAACCGAAAAAAACATAAGCCAACTAGATTTAGCCCTAAGTATAGGCATAAAATCAATAGCCTTTTATTCAAATTGCGAAAACAACAAAAACGGCAAACATTTTAACCTAGAGCATATTTATAATATTAGCAAGGTTTTAGGCGTTGATATTTGCGAGTTGTTAATGGGGGGGGGTATACAAAATGAATTGCATAAAAGAAGCTTTGATTAATGTAGCTAATTTTGATTTAAGAGCTACTATGAGTAGGCGTTCGTATGCCTTTATGATTTTTGTTTTTCCGATTTTAGCTTTTGGCTTGTTTTATTGTTTGATAGAGTTTTCAAGATTTGTGCGTTTAGTTTTAGCTAATAATGTAGATTTTACTTTTATTAAAAATGATTTTATGAGTTATTCTCAAATTGTTTTTCAGGGTTTATATGCTAATTTTTATCTTGCTATTGATTTTATACTAATTCTTAGCACTTTACAAAGGCTTAATTCAATCACAAAAAATAAAATAATCAAAACTATGATTGTAATAATAGCGTTTTATCTTATTGATTATTATTTAGTATGCTTTCATTGGCTTAGGGTTTATTTAGAAGATAATTTTATGCTTTCATTTGGTTATAAAGCCATTGGTTTTATTATTTTTTTCATACTTGCACTGATTTTATCAATGATAAAAGAAAGGCATTTTAATGAGATTACTCCAAAACGCTCTTTAGCTTATTTTTTAACTTTAGATTTTAGCTCAATTGCTAGTAAGACTAATTTGATAATACCTTTTAGTTTTTATCTTGGTATTACTATTGTTTTAACTATTTTTATCGTTGGAATAGTGTTTATAATGGCATTAACTGAACTTAGCATAATAATAATGCCTATTATTTATATTGATATATTTTATTTATTAAATCACTATAAATCAAACATTAGAGCAATTACAAAAATAATCACTCTAATATCTTTTATGGCTTTTTATATTCAAATTATTTGCTTTGATAGAAGCGGTATTTTTTATGAATATATGAATAGATTATTTTTATTTTCATTTATTTTAGTCTATATTCTAGCAATGCGAAAAATCAAGAATTTGAAATAGGAATTTCAAATTCTTATAATTCTACGCCGATGGCTTGATTAATCGAGCTTAAGCCGTCGTTTTCTATTAATTTTGTAAGCTCATCATTTATATTTCTAGCAATTCTAGGTCCAACGAAAATCATAGATGAAAGCACTTGAACTAAACTAGCACCCCATTTTATACGCTCATAAGTTTGAGCTGCGTCAAATATCCCGCCACTACTAATAATTATGCCTTTTTTATGCACGCTTGGTGCGATTGCTTTTAGCATATTTAAAGACTTTTCGGCTAATACTTTACCACTTAAGCCGCCAACCTTGGTCAAATCAGGCTTTTTGCTAAGCGAATAATCTTGCGTAGTATTGCTTAAAATCACTCCACAAGCATTAGTATTTAAAGCTGTTAGACTTAATTCAGTAGCCAAGCCAAAATCCATATCAGGAGCAAATTTTATAAATTTTGGCACATCATTAATAGCATTTAGCCTAGTAAAAATTTCTTCAATAAATTTAGCATTTTGTAAATCTCTTAGATTTGGAGTATTAGGCGAACTTATATTAATTACAAAAGCGTCTGCATAAGGCTTTAGCTCACGAACTAAAATCTCATAATCATTTATCGCTTCTTCATTAGGTGTAACTTTATTTTTACCTATATTTATAAAAATCGGAGGTAGTTTTGAGAAATTCTCACGCATTAAATTTGCTTTTGCAACTTCTACGCCGTCATTATTAAACCCCATTGCATTGCGAATGCTAAGCTCATCTACTAATCTTTCAATTCTTGGGCGAGGATTACCTGGCTGAGCCTTAGGAGTGATTGCTCCGACTTCAATGAAACCAAAGCCAAGATTTGCTAAAGGAGCTACTACTTCAGCATTTTTATCAAATCCAGCTGCAAGTCCAATAGGATTAGAAAATTTCATATTGATTAATTCATTTTCTAAATTCTTATAAGTTTTTTTATAATCAACTACTTTTAAAAATCTTTGAGTTTTAAGAGCTTTGATTACTAAATGGTGCATATCTTCAGGGTCAAACTTAAATATAACTTTTTTTGCTAATTCATACATTTACTTACCTTTATAATGTTTTTGAAAAGGTCTTTTCACCTTTATTTTTCATATAAGCATCAAATCCCATACAAATATTACGGATTAATAATGTGCCTGTTTCATTTACTTTTATTTCATCATCGCTAATTTGTAAAAATTCAGCATAAGTTTTTAAATACTCTTTTGCGTCGTTAAAATAATCCCAAAATACTATTTTAAATTCTTTTTCAATTTCTTTAATATTAAGACTAAAATTAGCCATTAAGCTCATTATTACAGCTTTTCTAATTAAATCATCATTATTAAGTTTAATTCCCCTATGAAATGGTAATTTGCCATTATCAATAGCTGCTTCATAAAGGTTTAAATCTTTATAGTTTTGTGCGTAATAATTAAGTCCTTCTCCAATACTAGTAAGCCCAACGCCAACCAAAATAGCTCCACCTTTTGTAGTATAACCTTGAAAATTCCTATGAAGTGTGCCATTTTCTAAAGCCTTAAATAATTCATCATTAGGTTTTGCAAAATGATCCATTCCTATCATTTTATAACCATTTTCGCCTAAAAATTTCGCAGTATGTTTTAGAATTTCTAACTTAGTTTTAGCTTCAGGAATAGTGCTTTCATCAAATTTTCTCATATTCTTTTTAATCCAAGGCACATGAGCGTAATTAAATACAGCAAGTCTATCAGGATTTATTTTTAAAATTGTCTCAAGTGTTTTGCTAAATGAGTTTAAATCCTGATAAGGAAGTCCGTAAATTAAATCAGTATTTATACTTTTTACTCCATTTGCTCTTGCTAGTTTTACCGCATTTTCTGTAATTTCGTAAGGTTGAATTCTATGAATTTCTTTTTGCACTTTAGGGTCAAAATCTTGCACACCAAAACTAATTCTATTTATGCCGTATTTTGCAAATACGCTCATTTGTTCAACATTTAAAAATCTAGGGTCAATCTCACAAGAAAGCTCGCTATCAGGTAAAAACTCAAATATTTCATTAATTTTTTTAAGCAAGATTTCAAGTTGAGCTGCGCTAAAAAATGTAGGCGTTCCACCGCCAAAGTGCATTTGAATAGCTTTTTTTGTCTTAAGATGAGTTTTTAAAATATCAAGCTCTCTTAAAATATAATCTAAATACCTTTCTTTTTTATCTTCATTAGCTGTATAAATTACATTACAGCCACAAAAATAACAAGCCGAACGACAAAACGGCAAGTGAAAATAAAGCGATAAAGGCTTATTCTCGTTACTTTCTAAATCTTTTATAAAATCATCATATTTATAATCTTCGCCAAACTCAATAGCTGTTGGATATGAAGTATATCTTGGGCCACTTGTTTGATATTTTGCTAATACACTAAAATCCATTTTTATCCCCTTAACATTTCGGCTAATTCTTTAGCGTGATAAGTGATTATTAGTTTTGCACCCGCTCTTTTAAAACTAATCATAGTTTCCATTAAGATTTTTGGATAATCTACAAGCCCAGCTATTCCAGCGTTTTTAAGCATTGAATACTCCCCGCTTACATTATAAACACATAGTGGAAGTAGTGAGTTTTGGCTAATTTCTTTAACTACATCTAAATATGCTAAAGCAGGTTTTACCATCAATATATCAGCACCTTGTTTTTCATCTTCTAAGCTCTCATTTAAAGCTTCTTTTCCGTTTGCATAATCCATTTGATAAGCTTTTCTATCGCCTTTTTTAGGAGCTGAATTAGCCACATCACGGAAAGGTCCATAATATGCACTTGCGAATTTGGTTGAATAAGCCATAATAGGTAAAGTATCAAAGCCATTTTCATCTAAAGTAGTTCTTAAAGTTTTTATTATTCCGTCCATCATTCCACTAGGTGCAATCATATCCACACCAGCTCTAGCCATTACTAAAGCTTGTTTGCTAGAATTTAAAAGCGTAATTTCATTATTTAAATATCCATCTTCATCTAATACCCCGCAATGTCCGTGGTCTGTGTATTCACAAAAGCACAAATCTGCAATTAAATATAAGCTATCACCAAAACGCTCTTTAATAGCTCTAATAGCACGAGCTATAAGCCCATTATCGCTCATTGCATCACTTCCGCAACTATCTTTTGCACTTTCATCTAATACGCCAAATAATAAAATACTCTTAATTCCAAGCTTTAAACATTCATTACATTCTGCTAGTAATTCATCAAATCCTAATTGATAAACTCCTGGCATTGATTTAATCTCAATTTTTGCACTTTTTTTATCTACTACAAATAAAGGGTAAATCAAATCGTTTAAGCTAAGTTGGTTTTCCTTTACTAAATCCCTAATTATAGGGCTTTTTCTAAGTCGTCTAAATTTACGCACACTAAACTCCTTTTTTTGTATAATTAAGGCTAATTAAATCAAAAAAGAGTTAAACAATGTTAGTTGAAATTTCAAAACAAGCAAATTTACCTACAAGATTTGGAAATTTTATTATCCAATCTTTTAAAGAAAATGAAAAAGAGCATTTAGTAATTATGAAAGGCGAAATTAGTGATGAGATTAATGTTCGTATACATTCTGAATGCCTTACAGGTGATGCTTTAGGTTCGCTTAAATGCGATTGTAGAGACCAATTAAAAGCATCTTTAAGATATATTGAAGCAAATGGCGGAATGGTTATTTATCTTCGTCAAGAAGGTCGTGGAATAGGTCTATTTAATAAAGTAAATGCTTATAATTTACAAGATAATGGATTTGATACACTTGAAGCGAATTTAAAACTAGGTTTTAAAGATGATGAAAGAGATTATAAAATAGTTGATTTTATACTTGAATATTACAAAATTAAAAGCGTAAGATTGCTTACAAATAATCCTTTAAAATTAAAAGCTATTAGTAAAGATGTAAAACGCATACCATTAATAATGCAAAGCAATGAATACAATAAACAATATCTAAAAGTTAAATCTTGCAAAATGGGGCATATGCTAAATGAATAATGAATTTTTAGCTTTTATAAATTCATATGAAGATGAATTAAAAAAATACAATAAAGTTCATAATATTACAAGATTAAAAGATATAAAAGCAGCAGCACTTGATAGTATTGAAATACTTAATTTCGTAGAATTTAAATCAGGAATTAATATAGCAGATATTGGCTCAGGTGCTGGTTTTCCTGCTATATTTTTAGCTTTTTTAAAAAGAGATTGTAATTTTTATTTGTATGAGCCAAGTTATAAAAAATCAGCATTTTTATCGCTAATTAAAGCTAAGTTTAATTTAGATAATGTGTTTATTAAACCTATAAAAGTTGAATGTGAAAAAGACTTAAAATGCGATTTGATAACTTCAAGAGCTTTTGCAAAAACAGAACTAATTGTTACTTTATGTAATGATATAACCAATGATAATACGAAATTTATTTTATACAAAGGCTCATTCGTAAAAGATGAGCTAGATTGCTTAAATGAATATAAATTACACGAGAGAAATAATAGAATTTTTTTAGAATTTTATAAAAAAGATTTCAAAATTATTACAAATTAAGCTTAGTTTATTTTTTTTAAGATTATAATTAGCAGATTATTTTAATTTCTATTTAAGGAGCAGTTATGGCAAATCCATCGCAAAATCTTGGCTATGATTATACCGTAGCTAAGTGGTTTATGTTCGCATGTATTTTGTTTGGCATAATCGGTATGGGAATTGGAACTTTAATCGCGTTTCAATTAGCATTTCCTGAGCTAAATAATATTGCAGGTGAATATTCTACATTTGGCCGCCTAAGACCACTTCATACAAACGGAGTTGTTTATGGCTTTATGCTTTCAGGTATTTGGGCTACTTGGTATTATGTAGGTCAAAGAGTTTTAAAAGTTTCTATGAAAGAATCAAAATTCTTAATGTTCATAGGTAAAGCTCATTTTATAATCTTTATGATTACTATATTATTAGCTGTTGTAAGTCTTTTTGCTGGTGTTACAACTTCAAAAGAATACGCAGAACTTGAATGGCCTTTTGATATAGCAGTTGTTGTTATTTGGGTTTTATGGGGTATGGGAATTTTTGGACTTATTGGAATTCGCCGTGAAAAAAGTCTTTATATTTCTATTTGGTATTACATTGCGACATTTTTAGGCGTAGCAATGCTTTATTTATTTAATAATATGGAAGTTCCTACAAAATTAGTTACAGGAATGGGTTCTTGGCTTCATTCAGTATCTATGTATGCAGGAAGTAACGATGCTTTAATTCAATGGTGGTGGGGACATAATGCGGTTGCTTTTGTTTTCACGGTTGCAATTATTGCTGAAATATATTATTTCTTACCAAAAGAAAGTGGTCAGCCAGTATTTTCTTATAAATTATCACTATTTTCATTCTGGTCTTTAATGTTTATATATTTATGGGCAGGCGGACACCATTTGATTTATTCAACCGTTCCTGATTGGATGCAAACAATGGGTTCAATTTTCTCTGTTGTATTAATATTACCAAGTTGGGGTAGTGCAATCAATATCTTACTTACAATGAAAGGTGAATGGCACCAAGTAAAAGAAAGCCCATTAATTAAGTTTATGATTTTTGCTTCAACATTTTATATGTTTAGCACACTTGAGGGTTCAATTCAATCAGTTAAATCAATCAATGCTCTAGCACACTTTACAGACTGGATTCCAGGACACGTGCATGATGGAACACTTGGTTGGGTAGGATTTATGACTATGGCTGCAATTTATCATATGACTCCAAGGGTATTTAAAAAAGAGATTTATAGTAAAAAAATTATGGAATACCAATTTACTATCCAAACTTTAGGAATTGTATTATTCTTTAGCTCAATGTGGATTGCTGGAATTACTCAAGGTATGATGTGGAGAGCTTATGATGATTATGGAACTCTAACTTATTCATTTATTGATACTGTTATAGCACTACATCCTTATTTTATAATAAGAGCTATTGGTGGTTTATTATATTTAATAGGATTTTTTATGTTTGCTTATAATATTTATAAGTCGGTTACTTCAAGCAGAAGCGTTGAAGTTGAACCAAAATCAGCAAGTCCAATGCAAGCGTAAGGAGGTAAAAAATGTTTAGTTGGTTAGAAAAAAATCCTTTCTTTTTTGCAGTATTTGTATTTGTTGTTATTGCTTATGCTGGTGTTGTAGAAATTCTACCTGCATTTAGTCCTAACGCTAGACCAATTGAGAGCAAAAAGCCTTATACAGCTTTAGAACTTGCAGGTCGTCATGTTTATATTAAAGAAAGTTGTAATGCTTGCCATTCGCAATTAATTCGTCCATTTAAAGCAGAAACAGATAGATATGGTGCTTATTCAAAAGCAGGTGAATATGCTTATGATAGACCATTTTTATGGGGTTCAAAAAGAACAGGTCCTGATTTAATGAGAGTTGGTAATTATAGAACTACTGATTGGCACGAAAATCATATGAAAAAACCTGTTTCTGTAGTGCCTAGTTCAATTATGCCTGAATATCCACATTTATTTAAAAAGAATTCAGATTTAGATACAGCTTATGCTGAAGCTTTAACTGTTAAAAAAGTTTTCAATGTTCCTTATGATGAAGAAGGTTATCCAAAATTAGGAACTTACGAAGACGCTCGTAAAATGATGGTAGAACAAGCTACACCTATTGTTGATGCAATGAGCGATGAAGAAGTAAAACAAGCGTTTGAACCTTGCCGTGCAAATGCACTTGATAGTAAATGCGAAATTAAAGAAATAGTTGCATTGATTGCGTATTTAAATAGTTTAAAGTAAGGAAGAATTATGAGTTTGGTTGAACTTGTGCAATATCAAGGACATGCTTATTTTTTCCTTGTGGCGTTTTTGACCTTTGTGCTTTATGCTTATATTATTCATTTATATAAAGCACAAAGAGAAGGTAAAAAAGATTATGAAAAATATGCAAATCTTGCATTAGATGATGATATTAATTCATCTTTATTAGAAAATAGGAGAAAGTGATGAAATGGTTAAATCTTTCTGATAATGTAAATTTACTTTCTATAATTGGTGCAGTTGTTATTGTTGCTACCGTATTGATAGTAAGTTTAAATGTATTTAAACAGATGAGAATTAAAAGAAAAGATGCTGAAACAAGCGAGCACGAATGGGATGGAATAAGTGAATATAAAAACCCATTACCAGTAGGTTGGGCTGTTATGTTTATCGTTTTAATAGTGTTTGCTTTATGGTATTTTTTAATAGGTTTTCCACTAAACAAATATTCATCAATAGGTGAATATAATGAAGAAGTAGCAAGTCATAATGCAAAATATAAAGAAAAATATGTAGCATTTGATGATGAATCTAAATTAAATATGGGTAGAAATGTATTTTTATTACATTGTGCTCCTTGTCATGGTGCTGAAGCAACTGGAATTAATGGTAAGGCTCAAGACTTAACTAAATGGAGTAGCGTTGCTGGAATTTTAGATATTTTAGAAAACGGCTCAACAGGTTTAGGATACGGAGAAATGCCAGCTGGTTTAGTTGACGGAGATGACGCAAAAGCAGTTGCAACTTATGTAGCAAATGGAATGCAAGGTGAAGTTGGTAAAGATGTATTTGAAACAACTTGTGCAGCTTGTCACGGAGAAAATGGAGAAGGCACTGAAGGTGTAGCGCCTGCATTAAATATCTATACTAAACCTGATTTTATTAAAATGGTTTTAGCTAGCGGTAAGATAGCAAGTGCTGATGCAAGCGTAAAAGTAATAGGAGCAATGCCAAGCTTTAAATCAATGCTAAGCGATGAGCAAGTAGATGCAGTTGCTCGTTATGTAAGCACATTATCAAAGGAGTAAAAAATGGATAATCATAATAGAAATGTGTTTGGATTACACGGAATTACAGGTATGTTAATAGCTACCGTTTTATTATTATCAATCCTAGTTGGGCTTACTATTTGGGGAATAAATGTTCAACAAAAAGAAATCAGAAATCCTTATAAACTAGAAAAAATTGAAGATGCTAAAATGCACGAAAATAGAAGTTTAGAAGATTTTAGAAAGGACGCAAAATGAGCAAGTTATTAGAAACAATTATAGTTTTAGGAATGGTTGTGTTAGCAATAGTTACAGCTTGGTCAGTTTTAACTCCTAATCATTTAGGTATAGGATGAAAAAGCTAATAATTATAATGCTTTTAGCTCTTGTGAATTTATTTTCACAAGAGCCTTTAAGTAATGAAGTATTAAATGAAATAAATATTTTAAGTAATGATTTAGAGCAAAAAACAGGTATTAAAACAAGTGTTTTAATATCAAATGAAATTCCTTTTAAAGATTTAAAACAAAGTATTAAAACTGATAAAAATTATGCAATTATAGTAATTAGCCTTAAAGATAAAAAGTTAGATGTTATAAGTGATTTAGGATTAGATTTTAGAAGTGTTACCGAATATTATTATTTAAAATATGGATTTTTCCCAAAACAAGGTGCAATATTGCCAATACTTACTCAACCTAAAGGAAAAGATTTAGTAAATGCAGCGATTTTAAATGGGTTTGCTGAATTGTGTGATGTAATTGCAAGTAGTAAAGGTGTAGAACTTGAGTATTCTTACGGGGATTTAAATGATAATATTATAAATACAATTAGAACTATTTTTTATATTTTTACTATTGTTTTTATAGTAGTTTTAATTAGAAGAAAGGTAAAGAAAAAATGATAAAAGAAGGAAGACATTGGCCTTATTTGATTGTTGGTTCAATCATTTTTATGATGATTGCTTGTATTTACACCGTTTATTTATCTTTTGATTATCCAGTAGATGAAGATGAAAGTTATTTTTTAAAATATCAAGATGTTGAGAATAATTACGCAAAAATCAAAGAAAACGAAAAATTATTTTTAGATAATTTTGCTTTTAGGGTTTTAGGCGATAAAACAAGATTAGATGTTACTAAACGCCCAGCGGTATTTGTAGATAATGAAGTGATATTACAAGTTAAAGAAAAGTCTAATTTAAAAGCAAGCAATATAAGCGTAAAGGCAAAATTAACAAGACCACACACAAAATATGAAGATAAAGAAATCATAGTAAATTATGATGATAATTTAAAAGAATTTAAAGCTGATTTAGGAGATATTTCTAATGGACGCTGGACTTTATTGATTGATTTTAAAATCAACGAACTTTCAAAATTTTATAAACTTGAACTTTGCAAAAATCAATGTAAAAAAGCTTAATATTAAAGCTTTTTTACGCTATAACTACTCATAATAATCTTTTAAAAGGAAAATAAATGTATAAAAAGGATTTGATTGTATTTTCTAATTTAAGGCAAATTAAAAACTACTTAGCAAGTATTAAAAATGAAGGATTTTTTCCAACCACAATTAGTATTAATGAGTTTTTGCAAGATTTCGCAATAAATGATAAAAGAAGAGCGACTGAAGTAGAGCAAATCATTGCTATGAGTAGGGCTTGTAATAAAACTAAAGATTATAAAAAGCTTAATTTTTCAAATGATTTTTTAAGTTTTTTAAAAAATAAAGAATATTTATTCTCATTTTTTAGCGAATTAAATAGCCAAAAAGTAAGTATAGATGATTTAAGAAATAATGATTTATATAGTTTTTTTGATGAGTATTTAGACATTTTAGAAGAGTGTTTAAAGCATTATAAAAACGAATTAGATAATCAAAATTTATATGATGATATAACTATTAAAGATTTAAAAGCTAATTGGTTTTTATTTAGTCAATATAAATCAATTAGCTTTTATCTAAACGGCTTTTTAAAGCAATACGAATTAGAATTCTTTGAGAGTATTTCAGACAAAATAGATGTAAAAATCATCACAAATGTAAGCGATTACAATATAAATCTTTTAAAAAAATCATTTAAAATAGATTTTGAGCCAAATCATACTTATACTCTAAGTTTTAATAATTCTTGGCAAATCCTAGAGCAAGCTAAACTAAATTATAACAATACCTTAAAAATTGCTTCGTTTAAAAGCTCAATTTATCAATACATTTACGCACTTAGTCTAATATCAAAATATTACGAAAATGATAAACAAATAGCTCTTATTATGCCTGATGAAAGCATTGCAACTAGCTTAAAAGCCCTTGATATTCATAATTATTTAAATATTGCAAGTGGGCTAAACTCAAACGAAATAGCGCAAAAACTAAATGCGATTTTAGGTGATGATGAGTTGGCTTTAGTGCAAAAAAGATTATTAAATACAAGCGAACTTGATTTTAGTAATTTTGATAAATTAAAAGAGCAACTATTAAGCCTTAGCAAAAACGCTGAAATTAAAGAAATCCTAAAAAACCGCCTAAATGATATAAAGATTTTAAATAATGAGTTTAAGCTAACAAACGAGCAAATCATAAAATTACTTGACGCTAATAATATTAAAATTTCTCACACAAACGGCGGAAATGTCGATGCTTTAGGTATGCTTGAAAGTCGTGGAATGAAATATGATTTAGTAATTGTTCTTGATTTTAATGATGATTTAGTGCCAAAGCGAAGTGTTAGTGAAATGTTTTTAAACAATGCTGTTCGCACAAAGGCTGGGCTAATTAGCTATGCTGATAGAGAAAATTTACAAAGGCATTATTATAAAGAGCTTTTTAATGCCAAAGAAGTTTTTGTTTTATACCTTGAAAACGAAGAAAAATCACCCGCTAGAATGCTAAAAGATTTTAGTTGCGAAAGACAAATCGTAGATGAAAAAGGGCTTATGGAGTCGTTTTTAAAGGCACTCAATGGCAAAATAAAAGCAAATGAAAATATATTTGAGCCTGATTTAGAACTTATAAAAAATCATAATTTTTTTGCAAAACCGCTTAGTTTTTCAAGATTATCGTGCTATTTAAACTCACCTTATGAGTATTATTTAAAATATATTTTAGAATTAAGTGAGCCTAGCAATTCAAACGAAAAAGCAGCAGTTGGGACTATGGTTCATGAGTTTTTACAAAACGCTGATTTTAAGAATTTAAAACAGGAATTTGAAAAAGAGCTAAAAGACAAATTAAGCCCAATTGATTATGCTTTAATATACGATAATTTAGATGAAATCGCATATTATATTAACAACAATCAGCCAAGTGCAAATTGTGAAGAAAAGCTTTCGGGTAAAATTGCAAATATTGATGCTTACGGGATAGCTGATAGGATAAGTGATGAGCTAATAATTGATTATAAGACTACAAACAAGCCAAATTCTACTAAAAATCACGAAAAACAATTAGCCTTTTACGCAATGCTTTTAGATAAGCCTACGATACAAACAGCTTTAATTTATTTAAAAAGCACTCGTGGGGCGGTGTTTGAATGTAAAAATTTTAATAAATTATCTCAAGAGATTGAAAGCGACATTGCAACTCTTAAAGATGGTTTCGTCTTAGAAAAAAGTGAAAATGCTTATGGCTATTATCATTTAATAATCAATAAAAAGGATAGAGTATGAAACATATCGCATTAGCAGCAAGTGCTGGAAGTGGCAAGACTTTTACTCTAAGTGTTAGATATATTGCTTTAGTTTTAAGTGGGGCGAGTATTAATGATATAGTAGCTCTTACATTTACAAAAAAAGCCGTAAATGAGATGAAAGAGAGAATTACAAAGGTATTTTTAGAGCTTGAAAATAGAGCTGCCGAACTTCAATTTTTGCAAGATTTATTGGGTTTAAGTGCCGAGCAAATCATAAATACAAGAAATAAATTCTTAAAAAACTTTAAAGAAGATGAGCTTAGGATTTATACTTTTGATAGCTTTTTTTCTAAGATTTTAAGGCTTTTTGCAACGCATGAAGGCTTAAGCGTAGATGCTGAACTTATTGATTATTTAGATATTAAAGAAGAGTTTTTAAAGTCTTTAGATACAAATGAAGCCATAAAATTAGTAAGAGATTTAAAAGATTTTAATATGAGTTTAGGAGATTTTTTAAACTGGCTTGAGAGTTTGTATTTAAATTATACAGGCGAAAAAATCATAAATGATACGACTTTTATAAATCCTTTTGATGAGTTTTTAAGGCTTAAAGATAATTTTACTGGAGCAAATAAAAAAGTAGATGAATGGCTTGGCAAAATTACGGATTTAAATTCTTTACTTTCTAGCTCATTTTTAGACGCTAGCAAATCAAATATACAAAAAGCTCTAGATTTACCAACTTTTGCAGCAGCTTATGAAGAATTACTCTTAATAGTTGCTAAATATTATGGTTTTTTAGAGAGCAATCAATTAAAATTATGCTTTAATTATTTAGATAAATTTAGCGAAGTTGCGAAAAATTATCATAAAGAGCAAAATATTTTAAGCTTTAGTGATGTTGCTATTTATGTTCATAAAATATTGCAAAATAAGGATTTAAAAGACCTTTTTTATTTTAGACTTAATTCAAATCTAAGCCATCTTTTAATAGATGAGTTTCAAGATACTTCGGTTATTCAATACGAAATTATTAAGCCAATAGTTGAAGAAATAGTGGCTGGAATTGGCATAGATGATAAGCAAAAAAGCTTTTTTTATGTAGGAGATAAAAAGCAATCAATTTATTCATTTAGGGGTGCTAAGCAAGAAGTATTTGATTTATTTCATAAAAACAAAACCTATAATATAACCTTGCAAAATCTTGATACTAATTATCGCAGTAAAAAAGCCATAGTAGAGTTTGTAAATAATAATTTTAAAAATCTTTATGATGATTATTACGAGCAATTAGTTGCAAGTAAAGAAAACGGAGTTGTAAGCAAAATAATCACCGAAAATTACTTAAACGATGTTTATAAAAAGATTGCAAGTTTGCTACAAAACGGAGCAAAATTAGATGATATTTGCATACTTACAAGAGATAATGCAAACGCAAATGAAATAGCTAATTATTTAAATGAATTTGGTTTGAAAACTAATGTAAATAATAACTCTTTATTAGTTTCAAAAATGAGCGTTAGGGTTTTAATAGAATTTGCAAAATACTCTATTTTAGGAGATGAGATTTATGGCTTTTTTGTAAAGTCTGTGCTAGGCAAGGATTATTCAAGGCTTAAAATTGATATTACAAAAAGTGCTTATGAGATTTATAATGAGATAATAACTCATCTTGATTTATGTAAAGATGAGTATGTTTTAGAGTTTTTAGATGAAATTAGTTCTAAAGATTTTTTAGATACCATATATAATCTTAGCAATAAACTTGCATCAAACAATGAAGCAAAAGGCATAAATATTATGACAATTCATAAGAGTAAGGGCTTACAATTTGAGCATTTAATCTGCGTTCATTTAAGTAAAACCCCTCCACACGATACAGGGCTTAAAATTGAATATGATTTTTCTAGCCACAAATGGTATGGCTTTAAAAAGGACGCTAGTGCTATTAGAAATCTTAGATGTTTTTATGATAAAGATTATGCAAAAAAGCTTGAAATTTATGAGAATACGAAAAAAACTGATGAGATAAATACTTATTATGTAGCTTATACAAGAGCGATTAGCTCTCTTTGTATTATTATGAATGATGGAGCTGGACTTAGCGGGATTAATTATAATGAAATTGCTAATGAGAGTTTAGATGATGATTTGCTTAATTTTAGATATAAAGAAAATGAAGCAAGTGCTATAAGTATTAGCTATGAGTTTAATCCTTGTGTGCCACTTCAAAATGTCAAGGCTAAAGAGTTTAGCACTGATGCGATTATGCTTGGAAACGCATTTCACTATTTTTGTGAATTGAGTGATTTTAATGATGAAAGCTTGAATGAATGTTTAAGACTTGCATATAATAAGTTTAATCAGGTAGATTTACTTAAATTAAAAAAACTTTGCGAAGATTTGCTTAAATGTGTGGAGTTTAAAGAACTAATCAAAAATCATAATTTGATTAAAGAATATAACTTTTTATATGAAAATAAAGTAAATAGAATAGATTTATTAGCTATTAGCGATGATTGGGTTAAGATAATTGATTATAAAAGCTCGTTTTTTAATAAATCTTATGAAAAACAGCTAAAAACCTATGAAAACTTTATAAAAACTAGATTTTCTAATCACAAAATTAGCTCTTATGTAGTATTTTACGAAAACGAAGAATTTAAATTAAAAAGAATTTAAATTCTTTAAAACTAAATTGATTTTGTGGTGAAAATCTTAATTCATAATCTAAATACGAATTAAGATTTATTATTTTTCAAAACATATAATTTCTAAAATATTTTAGAAAGTCATTAGGTAATGAATACGCTTATATTTGGAATTGTTTTTGGATTTTTATTAGCAAGATATAGATTTTGCTTTTTTTCTGGTTTTAGAAATCTTTTTTATTTTAAAGATTTTTCATTTGTTAGTGCTTTAAGTTTTTGTATATTTTTACAATCTCTTGGCTTATTCACATTAGAACATTTTAAACTAATTACCATACCCGAGTTTAAATTCTCAATACTTGCTACTATTATAGGTAGCTTTGCATTTGGCGTTGGAATGGCGTTTAGCAAAGCTTGTGTTAGCGGTAGTTTTACTAGGGTTATTAATAATAGTTCTTATTTAATAACGGCTTTTTCTTTTGCTTTTAGTATGGCTTTATTTAATGGAATATTTAAAAAATACATAGATATTTTTACAAAAAATGAGCTTACTAATATTCATACTTTTTTAAATATTTCGCCTTTTATCTTAGTGATTTTACTTGGAATTTTAAGTATATATTTAATCTATAAAGCCAAAAAAATCAGCATTCTAGCAATAGTTTTAGCAATTTTAAGTCTTTTAATGTGGAAAATGATTGGTTTTAGTTTTACTTTATCAGTGCCTAGTAAAAATATGATTTTATATCTAGTAACCAATCAATATAGGTATTTAGATTCTGGAGTTTATTTTTTATTTGGTTGTATTTTAGGTGGGATTGTTGCTAATTTAAAATCATTTTCGCTTCAAGGTGTATCGCTAAAACAAGGATATTTTAGTGTAATTGGAGGCTTTTTGATGGCTTTTGGGGCTTCTCTTGCGAGTGGTTGTAATGTGGCAAATATTTTAATCGCTAGTGCTTATTTTAGCTTTCAAGCCTTTATATTTTTACCTTTTATGCTTTTTGGATTTTTGATTATTTTAAGGAGAGTATCGTGAAAAAATTGATTTTATTGTTTGCACTTATTTTTAGTGCTTGTTTTAATGCTGATGATGTTAAATTGCTAAATACCGATGAATTTAAGGCTAGATTAAATAGTGATTATTTGATAATTGATACAAGAATTGATAGTTATTATAATGGTTTTAGCGAAGATGGGGCAAAAAACGGCGGTCATATTAAAGGGGCTTTGAATATTAGTGCTTTATCAATGGATTTTGTTGAAAATAAAAAATTTGAAGAATATTTCAAAGGCAAAGGTATTACAAAGGATAAAAAGCTCGTATTTTATGGTTCTAATTTAGATGAGATAAAAAAAGTTAGCTCGGAGTTTTTAGCCCGTGGTTATAAAGGCGAGATTTATGCTGATTTTATAGATTATGCAAATAATAATGATTTAGTAAAACTTAAAAATTATCAACTAGCAGTCTATCCTAAATGGCTAAATGATTTAATGCAAGGCAAAAAAGTTGAGAGTTTTGATGGTAAAGACTTTATGGTTTTTGAGGTTAGTTGGGGAGAAAATAGTGATGAATACAGCGAGCATATAAAAGGTGCTTATCATTTTAATACTGATTTAATAGAGAATGCTCCTGTTTGGAATTTAAGTGATGCAAAAACTTTAGAAAATAATCTTTTAAACTTAGGGATTACAAGTGAAAAAACTATAATTTTATATTCTAAAAATCAAATGGCAGCTTTAAGAGTATTTTTTGCACTAAAATACGCTGGGGTTAAAGATGTTAGATTTTTAAATGGTGGGCTATATTCTTGGCAAGAAGCAGGATTTAGCATAGAAAAAACTCCAAATATACCTAATAAAGAAAGTGATTTTAAAGCGATAATTCCTGCAAATGCTAATATAAATATATCAATGCCAGATGATATTAAAAATTATAAAGGGGATTTAAAGCTAGTAAGTATTAGGGCTTGGGATGAGTTTGTAGGTAAAATTAGTGGTTATGATTATATACCAAAAAGTGGTGAGCCAAAAGGAGCTATTTGGGGATTTGCAGGGACAAATTCATCTAATGTGGCTGATTATTACGACCCTGATGGAACGCTTAGAAATCCTTATGAAATATATGAATTATGGCAAAGTCAAGGCATTAATAAAAATGATAATTTAGCTTTTTATTGTGGCACAGGCTGGAGAGCTAGTGTTGCTTGGTTTATTGCCTTACTTGATGGTTGGGAAAATATTTATGTATATGATGGTGGCTGGAATGCTTGGCAAATGGATGAGAGCTTAGAAGTGCAAAAGAATTTAGATTTAGTTAAACCTGATTCAAAAAACGATTATGGAGCAGTGTTTAAAGAAGGTGCTAGTTGTAAAAGCTAATCAAAAGCTATTCTTAAAGAATAGCTTTAATCATCATAAAATGATTATAAAGAGTATATGCAACACTAAATAAAATTATTGTAATTGTTAAAATGAGAGTTTTGCTAAGTGTAGGCTCAAAAAAGCTCTCGCTTAAATTAATTTGTATTTTTTGATTAAGCGATGAGCTTTTAAAATTTTTATAGTTTTTTAATTATCTAAATTGCCTTCTTTCAAATTTTGCTTTAGGTTCTGCTTTTGTATCTATAGGTAAAATATTAGCAAAGCATCCAATATCAACAAAAACAAGTATCCCAAAAATCCAACCATTTATTGAATCATAAAATGTATATAATATATAAGTTAATACGCAAAAAGCAATAAACCAGCCAAGCGAAAATGTTCTCTCGTGTTCGTAAGTAATTTCAGCTTGACAACCCCTGCATACTTTTACACCAAATCTTAATTCTTCATCACAAAAAGGACATATCATCGTTTTTGTATTCTTTGACATAATTGTCTCCTATTTTGATTTATGTGTTAAATAATAAAAAAAAACAACGCATTGTAAATATTTTCAGCCTTTCTTAATACCTTAAATTACTTAATCGTATTGCTATTAGTTTTAAAAAACTTGTTTGTTTAGATTGATTAGAGCTTAGAAGTGCAAAAGAATTTAGATTTAGTTAAACCCGATTCAAAAAACGATTATGGAGCAGTGTTTAAAGAAGGTGCTAGTTGTAAAAGCTAGACTAAGTAAGCCTAACACCAAGAGTTTGAAATTAGTTAAATTAAGTTTTTATAAGTGTTAGGCCAAATTAATCTAGTGCTAGGCTTAATGCCTAGCTATTTTTAGAATGTATATTTTGCTTCAAATCTAATTAGTTTTTCATCTTTTTTACAATCTTCTATACCTTCATAATTTTTTGTTTTACCATAAGCATAGAATGCTGAGAAGTTTAATTTGTCGCTATATTTGTAAGATAGCTCAGGCTTAACTTCAAATAATTTTTCTTTATCAGTTTTATCGCCATTTTTGATTTTATTTGTTCCGCTAATAATATCAACACCAAATCTTACATCTTCAAATGTATAACCAATTGTTCCGAATACGAAATCTTTCTTACCTACTGCTCCTGTTTGGTAATCTTTCATAGCGTATTCGCCATAATTAATTAATTTGCCACTATCTTCTATAGTATTAATTGTAGCTTTATCCTTTTTACCATAACCAGCATAACCTATATTAAAATCTAAGCCGAATGCGTCAAAGCCAGCTTCAATAGCATAAAAATTACCATTAGCTACTTCGTCGCCTGTAGCTTTTTTTAACAAATCTTTTCTATCTTTTTTAAGATTATTACCTGCGTATTGAGCGTGAATATTGTATGCGAAATCATCTTTATCACCTAAATTAACATTGAAATCTACCGCATATAATGTGCCCCAACTAGCCATATTTGCTACCCATAACTCTGCTGCTACTGGGTCAAAATTAGCAATTGCTGCTATACCATATATATTTTTACCACTTACACTTTTTATACTATCATCATCATTTTTTGTAGCAATAACGCCTAAATCACTATCTTTATTGTAATTATCAAAAGCATAAGCTGCTAAAGTTACATTCTCAATGCTATTATTTACGATTTTTAATCCTGTTCCTAATAAATCATCAGTCCAAATTGAGCCAATTTCCATTCTACCGAACATAAATGAGGTATCGTAATTCGTGTAAGTTAAATAAGCATCTCTTATATTAAAAGTTTTACTTGTATTTATATTATTTTCAACTTTATCTCTCAAAGCTTCATTAGATGGTGTTAAACCTGGTTTGTTTAAAGCAAATGAAGCATCTTGGTTTGAATACTGAAATAATGCAGTAGCTTTAAAATTATCAGCTATATCTGAAGTGAATTTTAATTGAGCTTTATATCCGTGTAATTGGATTGTATCTTTTGTAGATTTGTCTTTTAATGAATTTTTTTCGCTAATTCCTTCATATCTATATCTTAACATACCTGATAAATCTACATTTTGAATAGCTTCATCTAAAGCAACAGCATTTGCAACTGACATTGAACCTGCAGTAATTACTGCAATTAAACTAAGTTTTACTAGTTTCATTTTTACATCCTTTTTTTAAAAATTGCAATGCTATTCTACCCCCCCCCCATCTTTAAAATAAACTTAAATGGAATAATTTTTTTAGAATTTAAAAAAGTCAAATTTTATTTTTAATTTATCTTAAAATTATCTTAATTTAAGATATTATTAAGATTAAAAACATATAATCAGCTTTTTAAAAAATTTTGGCAAAGGTAAAATCATGACAAAAATAACAAAGCCAAACGAAGTTAAAAGAGATTGGATAATTGTAGATGCTGAAGGTAAGCGTTTCGGTCGTCTTTTAACAGAAGTTGCGACAATATTAAAAGGCAAACATAAGCCTTGTTATACACCAAATGTTGATTGCGGAGATTATGTTGTAATTATCAACGCATCTAAAGCAGAATTTACTGGAACAAACAAAGCTGATGATAAATTATATCACAGACATTCAGGCTATTTTGGAAGCACTAAGAGTGAAAAATTCGGTGATTTATTAGCAAATAATCCAGCAAAATTATATAAATTAGCAGTTCGTGGAATGTTGCCTAAAACTACTTTAGGTCGTGCAATGCTTAAGAAATTAAAAGTTTATGCAGGTAGCGAACACCCACATACAGCTCAGGTAAAAGGAAAGTAAAATGGCAAAAGTTTATGCAACAGGTAAAAGAAAAACTGCAATAGCTAAAGTTTGGGCTAAGGCTGGAAGTGGTAAAATTATAGTGAATGGCGTTGATTTAAATACTTGGTTAGGCGGACACGAAGCTATTAAATTAAAGGTAGTTCAACCTTTATTAGTAACTAAGCAAGAAGGTTTAATGGACATTACAGCTAGCACATTAGGTGGTGGTTATAATGCTCAAGCTGAAGCTTTAAGACACGGAATTTCTCGTGCTTTAGCTGCTATGAGTGCTGATTTTAGAGCGCTACTTAAACCACAAGGTTTATTAACTCGTGATAGTCGTGTGGTTGAGCGTAAAAAATACGGCCGCAGAAAAGCAAGAAGAAAACCACAATTTAGTAAACGTTAATTCGATTTTGAAATTAGGAGTATTCATGAAAAAGATGAGTTTAGTTTTAAGTGCAGCTGCAATGATAGCTGTTAGTGCAAATGCAAGTGATATTAATTTTGAAGGCTTAGAAATAAGCCCAATCGCTACATACAATGTTCCAGAAGGAAATCTTGACCTTATGAATAAATTTGGTTATGGATTAAGAATTGGTTATATGTATGGTGCAGTAGGAACAGAAATTGGTTATGAGCACCAAAAAGGTGAATATAAAAGTATAGATAATGCAGGTCATACTCCAGTGGGTATTGATAGAGGTTATTTAAACTTAGTATTCCCAGTTAAAGTTGGTGATACTAACTTTGATTTCTATGGATTATTAGGTGTTGGTTATGAAAACTTCAGCGAAAATCTATATGACAATAAAAACGGAATGTTTGGTCATTATGGTATTGGTTTAAAATACAAAATTTACAAAAGCTTTGGTTTAAGAGCAGAAGTTCGTGACCAAATTAAATTCCGCCACGCTGATCACCATGTAATTAGCACTTTAGGTGTAATTTTTAACTTTGATGGTAAAAAAGAAGAAGTTGTTCCAGCTCCACAACCAGTTGTAGAAGTTAAACCAGAGCCAGTAGTTGTTAAACCTGAGCCAAAACCACAACCAAAACCAAAAGCATGTTATGATTTAGAATTAGTTAAAGTTAATTTTGGATTTGATAAGAGCAATGTAACTGCTAACTATATTCCTGAAATTGAGCGTTTAGCTAAATTAATTAAAGAAGAGCCTGCATATTTTGCAAATATCACAGGATATACAGATTCAATCGGTACATCTGCTTATAACAAAAAATTATCAGAAAAAAGAGCTAAAGCAGTAAAAGCCGAACTTGTAAAAGCTGGTGTTAGCGAAGACAGAATTAATCCAAGTTGGGCTGGCGACCAAAATGCAATCGGCGATAACAAAACAAAAGAAGGCCGTGCAGCAAATCGTAGAGTTGAATTAAAAATCATCTGCCAATAATTTTATAAATTATTTTTAGGTTTCACAGATTATGTGAAACCTTTTCTTTTTTTCTTCTAAATTATTACAATTTTAATAGTATTATTCGCTTCATTTTATTTTTTTAGGTTTATTATGAAGTTGAGTATAAAAGATATTATTTTTATGAATTTGATTGGGATTTTTTCTTTAAGACAAATTCCTTATGTCGCACAATACGGGGCTAGTTCTATTATTTTATGGCTTTTTGTAGCATTTGGATTTTTTATTCCTTTAGCTTTGATATGTGGAGAACTTGGTTCTAGATTTTCTAAGGGTGGTGGTATATTTTTATGGATTAATAAAGCTTTTGGAGTAAAAGTAGCTTATTTTTGTTTGATTTGTTATCTTCTATCTTGTTTAGCTTTTTTCCCAATGATGTTGTATTTCGCAGCAAATTCTTTAGCTTATATATTTAATTTACAGGCAAAATCTTATTTTATCGCAATATTTTCTATATTGAGTTTTTTTATTTTGACATATATAAATTATAGGGGTTTTGAGTATACCAAATTAATAAATAAAGTATTTGTTTATTTTGGAATTTTATTTCCTACATTGCTTTTAATAGTTGTAGCTTTAATGTTTTATTTGGCTAATCACAAAATCACAACTCCTTATAATTCAGGGTATTTAATTACACTTGATTTAAATACTTTAGTGTTTTCAAGCACTATGATGTTTGCATTTGCAGGGCTTGAGCTTAGTACAATGATAGGTGCTAAAATTGATAACGCTCAAAAAAATTATCCAAAAGCTATATTTTTTAGTGCATTTATAATAGTAGGTATTTATATTTTAGGCACTTTTTGTGTTAATGTGATATATCCTGCAAAAGATACTGATATATTAGATGGTATTATGCAAGCAATTACTTATGCTGAAAATAATTTAGGTTTTAAAGGTCTTAGTCAATTAATGGCTTTTAGTTTATTTGTAGGCACTTTAGGGCAGATTAATTCTTGGTTGGTAGCGCCAATATATATGCTAGCTAATGCTTCAAAAGAAGGAATAATTAAATTTTATGAAGCAAAACCACATCCAAAATATAATACCCCTTATAAGGCTTTATTTTTTCAAGCATTTTTAGTTAGTATTATTTGTATATTTTGTGTATTTTTTAATAAATCTCAAGATATTTATTGGCTACTTAGTTCTCTTACTACAGTTAGTTATTTTTTACCTTATATTGCAATGTTTTTAGCGTATTTTAAATTAAAAAATTATTGTGAAAATGAATTAGAATTTAAAATACAAAATCAAATTCTTAGTTATTTTTTAGCGATATTAGGTCTTAGTAGCGTAGTATTTGCTTTAATATTAAGTTTTATTACTCCAAACGAAGAAGAGCAAAGTGAATTAATATATTTTTTACAAATTATGAGTTCTCCTATATTAGCATTAATAATTGCTATTTTTAGTTTTAATAAAACTCGTAATAAATAAAGCTTATTTAATATTTATCAAAATATTATTGTTTTGATAAGTATTTTTTTGTTTTTTTATAGGTTTTTCTCCGCTGATGCTAATTTGTATATATTCATCTGGAGTTGGCTCTTTTATTTTTATAGGTTCAGTTTGGGGAATTTCTTCTTGTAATTCTTCTTCATCTTCAAACAATATATCTAAAGCCTTTTTTAATTTTCTTAATTTTTTTTCATCTAATTCACTTAGTTTTTTTTGCAAATCATAATTTATATCATCGTTTTGATATAAATTTTTAGGTATAGTTGGGTCTTTCCAATCTGGATTTTCACTAAAAGGAATTTTATCTCCAGGAAAATCTAAAGTGTATGCAAATAAATTTAAACTTAAAATAAAAACAGCTAATTTTCTCATATTTTTTCCTAATTAAATTTTTCATATTATAAAAAGTTATGAAATATATTATATTTTTTTTCAAAAAAAGATAATAATTTATAATAAGTGTTACTTTTATACACATTTTTTAAAGTTTTAAATACAATTTAAATACATTTTATGAATTATTCTGCTAAAGTAATCTTAATTTTTTAATTTTTTTTAAGGAGAAATGATGAAAAGAGCAATTTCTATTATTATTTTGATTGCTATTCCATTTTTATTCGCTACTATTTTGCCCGTGCCAAGTGGCTTAAGCGAAGCTGCGTGGGTAATGTTTGGTATTTATCTTTCAGCAGTTTTAGGTCTTGTATTTAAGCCTATACCAAATTCTATGGTATTAATTACTGCAGTGGCAGGAACTGCACTATTTATGGGACCTTATTTAGGTGGTGCAAAAGAAGCTACAAAACAAGCTTTAAGCGGTTATGCAAGTTCAACTACTTGGATTATAGTTTCTGCATTTGCTTTAAGTATTGCATTTACAAAAACAGGTCTTGGTAAAAGATGGGCTTATTTTTTAATAGGTAAATTTGGTAAAACTACTTTAAGACTTAGCTATGTTACTGCATTTTTGGATTTAGTAGTATCACCTGCAACTCCATCAAATACTGCAAGAGCAGGTGGAATTGTCTTTCCAATTGTAAATTCAATCGCACAATCTTTATCAAAAGATAAAGTTGAAACAGAAAATAGAGTAGGTGCATTTTTGGCGTGTAATTCTTATATGAGTACAAAAATGACTTCATTTATCTTCGCAACCGCAATGGCTGGAAATATGCTAGTGATTGGTTATGCAAATGATATTTTAGGAACTCACTTAAATTGGGGGAATTGGGCTGTTGCTATGATAATTCCTGGTATTGTGTGTTTATGTGTAATTCCATTAGTTGTTTATATTTTTGTTCGCCCTGATATAAAAAAGATTGATAATGTAGTAATTTCAAAACAAGGCTTAGAAGAATTAGGAGAGATGAAAAGAAGTGAGAAAATGCTTGTTTTAATCTTTGTTCTAGCATTGCTTGGTTGGTCTGTTCCGTCTTTAGCTAGTTCTTTATTTGGATTAAAGATTGATATAGATGCTACTGCAGTAGCTGTTGGTGCTATGAGTTTATCAGTATTACTTGGCGTTTTAAAATTTGAAGATATAGCAGGTTCTAAAGAGTGTATAGGGACATTATTTTGGTTTGGTGGTATTATGTCACTATCAGGTATGATGAATAAATTGGGCTTTTTTAAATGGCTTGGAACATTTATTCAAGGCAATATGAATTTAGATTTAGACCCATTGATAGTATTAATAATCATTGGTTTTATTAGTATTATCGTAAGATATTTATATGCTAGTGCAACCGTTTTCATTACAACTCTTTTACCGGTTTTATTTTTAATAGGCAAAAGTGCAGGAGTTGATCCTTATTTATTAGCATTTTTATTAATTACTACAAATTCTTATGGTGGAGCATTAACTCATTTTGGTGGTCCTGCTGCTTCAGTTATTTTTGGAGCTGGATATAACACCGTAAAAGAATGGTGGATTACTGGATTTGTAGTGGCTATGGTATCTTTTATTTTATGCCTTGTAATAGGTCTTCCTTATTGGGAAATGTTAGGAATGAATTAATTTTTTTTCTTGTTTTGATAGGAATATCAAAACAAGAATTTCATAATCAAATATTAAGTAAAATATATTTAAAATATCACACTTTTATTTTTTTATAAGCAAATTTTATTATTATATGCAATTTTAGCCCAAGTGGTGAAACTGGTAGACGCGCTAGACTCAAAATCTAGTAGGAGCAATCCTGTGTCGGTTCGAGTCCGACCTTGGGCACCATAAATAAAAAAGGAATATAAAAATGCCAAAAGACGCAAACGGAAACGAATTACAAGCAGGAGATAATGTTAGCGTTATTAAAGATTTGAAAGTAAAAGGCAGTTCTTTAACTATTAAAAGAGGAACTAATGTAAAAAACATAAAGCTTACTTCAAATGATGATGAAATAGAAGCAAAAGTTGATAAACACGGAGTTATAGTTTTAAAAACTTGTTTTTTAAAAAAGGCTTAACATTTATGAAAAAATTTTTAACATTTTTACCTATTGCTTTATTAGCAAATCCATTTGATGATTTAGTAAATGCGTATAATCAAGAAGATTATAAAACTTCTTATGATATAGCTAGTTCTATTTGTAAGCAAACTTGCTCTGATATTAATTTAAATCTAATTATGGGTAAAAGTGCTTTTAGATTAGGTTTATACGATGAAGCTTTAGCTGCTTATGATAGGGTTTTGGTATTAGATGATACTAATACAGAAGCGAGATTACAAAGTGCTATTATTTATCAAAAAAACGGGAATTTAGCTTTACTTAAATTAGAACTAGAGAATTTAAAAGATGATGAACGCTTAAATGATGATGAGAAAGCTTTAGTTGCTAGTATGTTAAAAAATGTTAAATATCAACAAAAAGCCAATAATGAAATAAATATACCTTATGCGAGTATTGGTTTTGGATATGGATATGATAGCAATCCAAAAAAGCAGAATTTAAAAGATAGTTATTTACCAGTGCCACAATTAGGCATTAATTTTCCAATACCAGGTGCTAAGCACCAACCAGCTAGTAGTATTTTAGCTAATCTTAATGCTGGCTATAAAAAACAAGTTAATAATGTATATGATTATGATATAAATATTAATTTTTATAATAAGTATTATATAAAACCAATTGAAGAAGATTTTCAGAATTTAAGTGTATTTACAGCTTCAATTAATAATGGTTTTGAGATATCAAGACAATTTAAATTAAATATTTTAATGTCTTATGATTATATTATTTTAAAACAAAAAAGATATTTAAATACCTTTACAGCAGATATTTCAGGTGATTATTATACTGAAAGTGGGCTAGCTTTTGGTCTAGGCTATACAATTAATCATAATAATTATTTGATAGAAGATAATAAAGAGAATGATTCAAATCATCATAGTATTTATGCTATGAGTAAGATTATTTCTCAAAGAAGTATGTCTTATTTAAAAATTGCTTATGATATAGAAAAAACTAGCAGAATTAAAGAAAGTTCAAATAATTATAAAGAATATTCAGCTACTGCCGGAATTATTTATATGTTAAATAAACAAGTAATATTAAAAGCAAGTTTAGGTTATGCTAAAAGTAAATATGATGAAAAAATCTTCTTAAATACGAGAAACGATATAACCTATAGGGTAAATTTTGGTGCTGAATACAATATGGATCATCATAATTTCTTCTCACTTGATTTAGGATATAATAGGGTAAAATCAAGTATTGAATACAATTCTTACGATAATCTTTACACTAATTTAATGTATAAATATAAATTTTAAGCTAACAACCTTTTAAAATATGCTATAATTTGGCATCATTTTGAAAGGATACGCTATGAAAAAAATATTATTG
>NZ_JACGBA010000024.1:0-32532 GCF_020137685.1 Campylobacter sp. RM9331 | reverse complement strand
GTTTTTGCAAGTGTTTTTTACTCTGCTAAATTAAATATTAGTTTTATAACTCATTTGATTAAGAATTTTAAATTATTTAGCTAAACTTAAGGAAAACAATAAAAACATAAAGCTATTCATTACCCTTATCGTAATAGCAATATATTTAATTATTAGGTAATTTTGTTTTTAATCAAATAGATTAAAAGTATAAATATTAGCTTTTAAAATAAAGCTTATATTTTTTAAAACAATTTATTTTTATAAGATTTTGCTATGTATTGATTAAATATTTCATCATTTTTTTCACTCTCAAGCTTTTCTTCAATACTAGGCTCTACGCTATTAAATCCATCAATACAATTTTTATAAGTAAAATCCATAATATCTTTCATTTCATTTGTTTCATAATATTTAATTAATTTTTCTTTAAACTCGCTAATAAGCTCAACAGGTATATTTACTAAACCTGCTCCGTTACTAATTAAAACCTTATTAGCACATAAAATAGCTGTTCTTTTATTACCATCAATAAAAATTTGTCTTCTCATTAGATATAGCATTAATGTTATTGCTCTTTGTGTAGCATTTGCGATTTTTTGTATTTCGTTTAATTCTTCTATAATTTCTTCTTTATGTGGCATTTTAGGTTTGTAAGTTGTTCCGCCAATAGCCACATCAAATTGCCTTATATAGCCTGATTGATAGATTAAATTTGCACCTATAGTCTTGTTAATTTTACAAATATAAGCAAAATCAACTTCAGGATAATTTATAGTATCAAAAAGAACAGACCAAGCGTATTTAAGGTTGTTAATAGCTACAATATCATCTACCTTTAAGCTACTTATATTTACACCGTTATAAATGGCTTCTACTTGTGGAAAAGTTACATTAATTCCCTCAAGTCTCGCACTTTTATAGATATTATCTACGATATTTCTTTTTGCTAAACATATGTTGTATTCTAAGCTCATATGAAATTTATTTTTCATATTTATTAATCCCTTTTTTAATTTATATAATTTTATTTTAATACATTCATCTTTTTATTTTTGTAACCTAGAAATTTATTATAGTCAATACAATAATATGTAATACAAATAGTTAAAGTAAGATAAAATATTTTTTTATTTGCAGTAATTAGTATAATATTTTGTTTTTAGTTTAAGCTTTTAAAATCAATATTTTTATTAATAATATTTTAAATATTTTTTATATGGACAGAATTTTGACAACTCATATGCTATAATGCGAAAAATTACAAGAAAGGAGAATAAATGAAAGCTATATTTTCTCTTATGGGGGGGGGATTTTACAAAAACTAAAATCACTTAACTTCATTAATTTTATTCAAAACTTCTCATTTATATTCAAAGGAACTTAGCAATGTTAGATAATTTTCCATGCACTGCATGTGGCTTATGCTGCAAAAGTATTAACGGAGTAAAAGAACTAGAAGAATTTAATTTAAATGGTGTTTGTATGCACCTAGCAGATGATAATACATGCAGGATTTATGAAAATCGTCCTATGGTTTGTAGGGTTGATGAATATTACGAAAGGTTTCTTAAAAAGTATATGAGTAAGGCTAAATATTACAACGAGAATATAAAAGTCTGCAATGCTTTACAAGATAAATTTAAAGTAGATAAAAAATATAAAATTAATTTAATTAAGGAGTTTTAAATGAGTATAGAACAAATTATCGCAGAAGAAAAAGCAAAGTTTGAAAAGGCAAATTCATATGCAAATATTATGATTTTAGGTCATACAGGTGCAGGCAAAAGCTCACTAATAAATCATGTTTTTGGCTCTAAAGTAGCAAATGTTAGCAATCATAAACCACAAACTAGAGGTTTTAAGGTATTTTTAGGAAAAGATTTTAACAAAACTATAAATATTATCGATTCAGAAGGCTATGAATTAGCAGGCGAAGCAGATAGTTTTGTAAATAAAGTTAAAGATTTTCAAAATGAGCTTGAAAGTGGCAAGATAAATAATTGCGAAGGAAATATTCATGTAATTTGGTATTGTATATCTGCAAGTAAGACAAGAGTGGAAGATATGGATTTAAATATCGTAAAACTATTAAAGAAAAACTATAAAAATATTTTTGTAGTAATGACACAATGTGATGAAGATGATGCTAATTTAAGTATTCAAAAAGAATATGAGAAAATCTTAAATACAAAAATATATGCAGTTAGCACAAAGCTACCTGATAAGGATACAGATATAAATGATTTATTAAAGGATAGCGCCAATTGCATTGCAGATGATGATATACGAAAGGCTTTTGTGGCGTCTCAGGAAAGAGCTCTTGGGTTAAAAGAAGTAGAAGCTGAAAAAATTATACTTGGATATACAGCAGGTTGTGTTGTTGCAGGAGCTAATCCTATACCTTTTATGAGCGATACTATGATAATTACTCCTACTCAGGTGGCAATGTTAGTGCATATCGGGCGCATATATGGGGTTGATATATCAAAAACAACTTTAAAAAGTTTAGCTGCAGAAACATTAGCGAGTAATTTAGGGAAAGCTTTAGCAGGAAATTTAATTAAATTAATTCCTGGTGCCGGCACTATTTTAGGTGGTGCAATAAATGCTAGTGTAGCAGGTGTTATTACTTACGGAATGGGCTATGGTTATTCAAAATATTGCAAAGTCCAATATGAGAATATTTTAGCAGGTAATTTACCACAAGAAGAAGCAGTAGATGAAATTTTAAACACTATCAAGCATTATGTAGATACTACAAGCTGGAGTGATATTAAAAATCAAGTTAAAAATACAAAGCCAATCGAGGAGTAATTATGCAATATCAAGAAGCTAGAGTATTGGTTATTGGCAAGACTGGTAATGGTAAAAGTTCTTTTATAAATTATCTTTTAGATGAAGCTAAAGCACCTACAGGTATTGGCAAGCCTATTACGCAAGAATTTGAAGAATATGAAAAGATAGTTGACGATAAGCTAAAGCTTATTGTCACTGATAGTAAAGGGCTTGAATCAAATAAAGATGATTTTGAAAGTATTATTAAAAATATTAAATCGTATATACAAAGCAAAAATAGTAGCGATAATGTAGCTGAGTTTTTTCATGTTGTTTTTTATTGTCTGAAATACAATACAAAAAGAATTGAAGAGCAAGAAATAGAATTAATTAAACAACTAAAAGAGCTTTTAAAATTTAATATTCACTTTATCATCACAGGTTGTGATAGTATTAAAAGTGTTGAAGAATTTAACGAATATGAAGAGCATATTAAAAAAGAGCTTGGAAAAGATACAAGATTATATAAAGTATGTTCTATTGAAGTAGAAAAAAGAGGCGGACAAAAAACTCAAAAATATGGCAAAGAAGAAGTAATAAATGGTGTTATTGATTTGATTTTTGAAAACTTAGCTACTGTATTTGCTTATGATTTTGCTCATAAATATGTAGTGTCTTATAATAAAACTTTAGATAATTATGAAGAACGATTAAATAAAACAATTGATAGTAATATTGGCTTTTTTTCAAGACTTTTTAGCTTTTTAGATACTACAAGGGCAGAAGTAAAAGCAGAATTTGAAAAAGTAAGGTCTCAAATCATTGATGAAATAGAGAAATTGCAAAACAATATGACCAATGAGTATTCTATAAAGCTTGATGAGATTTTTACATTTTGCAATGTTTTAAGTGATACTTTTGGTCTTAAACAAACACTAAGTAAGTCTTTAAACACAAAGGCATTAAAAGATACTTTACATTTTAAAGAATATGGCTTATGGGATAGTTTTGCAAATATGTTTACAAATAATGATGCTAAAGAAAGCTTTAAAAAATATTTTAATAGTTTAAAAATACCGTTAAATGCAAATATAAATCAAAACAATAATACTACCAGCGTAGATATAAATTTAAGCGATTCTTCTATTGTAAAATTTCTAGGACTCACAGATATTGCTAGGGGTGTTGAATCGGTATTAAATTATTTAAACAAGCTTTCAAGTAATTCTAAAGAAAAATTTAGCGGAGAAAAAAAGCTTGTTGAAGATATTAAAGCAGTTATTATGCAGTCTAAACAATAATTTAAATCAAAGAATTTGAAATATGACTTTCAAATTCTTAAAAAGGAGAGATTATGCCAATACCGCCAAAGCCTAGTAAATATACTTGCAAAAGTTGTGGATATAGCGTAGTTAGGATTTATAGTAGTGATTGTTTTGCAGAAAATGATTTAGCACCAATTAAGTGTCCTAAATGCAAAGCAAGTTTTAATTGGGAGTATTCAAAGGCAAATAAATTTGAAATATTACTAGCAAAACTAAAAGGAATAAATTAGAAATTTATTTTATTAATATAAAGGAAAATAATGAAAAAATATAAACCAAGAACAAGAATAGAATTATGCGAACTAGTAAGAGATGAGAGTGTATATCTAGGTGATATTGATACAAGCTTGATTACTGATATGAGTTGGCTTTTTCATTGGAGCAATAGAAAAGACTTCAGTGGTATAAATGAGTGGGATACTAGCAATGTAACTGATATGAGTTATATGTTTTATGGTTGTGTAAATTTCAATCAACCTGTAAACTTTGATACTTCAAAAGTAACTAGTATGGAAAATATGTTTTTTCAATGTGAAAATTTTAATCAACTTTTAAATTTTGATACAAGAAAAGTAGAAAATATGAAAAGTATGTTTGAAGGTTGTATAAACTTCAATCAGTCTTTAAATTTTGATACGAGAAATGTAACTGATATGAGTAAAATATTTAGAGATTGTAAAAATTTCAATCAATCACTAAATTTTGATACTTCAAATGTTGTTTATATAAACAATATGTTTGATGGTTGTGAGAAATTTGATTTTATTAATATGATTAAAAATAAGGACTTAATGATAAAAATAGCTTACAATATAAATAGAGTACAAGAATATATACTTAAAAATAATTTAATAAAAAAAGTAGCTAATAAATACCAACCATCTAATAAATATGAGCTAAAAGCTTTGGCTTATATAGATGGAATTAGCTTAAATGATATTGATACGAGTTTGATTACCGATATGAGTGGATTATTTGCAAATAGCACTAGAAAGGACTTTAACGGGATAAACACTTGGGATACTAGTAGTGTAACTGATATGGGTTATATGTTTTTTAGGTGTGTAAACTTCAATCAGTATTTGAATTTTGATACGAGAAATGTAATTAATATGAGTTATATGTTTTATGGTTGTGTAAATTTCAATCAACCTGTAAACTTTGATACTTCAAATGTAGCTGATATGGGTTATATGTTTTTTAGGTGTGTAAACTTCAATCAGTATTTGAATTTTGATACGAGAAATGTAATTAATATGAGTTATATGTTTTATGGTTGTGTAAATTTCAATCAACCTGTAAACTTTGATACTTCAAAAGTAACAAATATGAGTTATATGTTTTATGGTTGTGTAAATTTCAATCAACCTGTAAACTTTGATACTTCAAAAGTAACAAATATGAGTTATATGTTTGCTGGTTGTGTAAATTTCAATCAACCTGTAAACTTTGATACTTCAAATGTAACTGATATGAGTGGTATGTTTGCTGGTTGTGTAAATTTCAATCAACCTGTAAACTTTGATACTTCAAATGTAATTAATATGAGCTATATGTTTGCAGATTGTTTTAGCTTTAATCAACCTTTAAATTTTGATACTAGCAATGTAACTGATATGAGCTATATGTTTGCAGATTGTTTTAGCTTTAATCAACCTTTAAATTTTGATACTAGCAATGTAACTGATATGAGCCATATGTTTGAAGGTTGTATAAATTTTAATCAGCCTTTAGCCTTTGATATTAAAAAAGTCGAATCTATGTATTGTATGTTTGAGGGTTGTGAAAAATTAAATCAAGTGTTTGATTTTGATATAAGATATGTAGATTGTACAGAGAATATATTTAAAGGTTGCTATGAAATGAATTCAAGTTCTTTTAAAGATTTTGACTTGGACGATTTGTATGAATATTTTTATGACTGCGAACCTGCTATGAAGCTTCTTTTAGAAAATGACTATTTTGAAAAGATTAATGGCAAATATAGACCTGAAGATAAGGAAGAATTACAAAAATTAGTTTATTCTAATGTAATTAATCTTAGTGATGTTGATACGAGTTTGATTACTGATATGAGTATGCTTTTTAACTATAGTTTAAGAAAAGACTTTAGCGGTATCAATACTTGGGATACTAGCAATGTAACTAATATGTGCCAGATGTTTTCTAATTGTAAGTATTTTAATCAATCTTTAAATTTTGATACTTCAAAAGTAACAAATATGCAAAATATGTTTTATGGTTGTGAAAATTTCAATCAGCCTTTAGAGCTTGATACTTCAAAAGTAATTAATATGGAAGGTATGCTTTATGGTTGTGAAAATTTCAATCAGCCTTTAGAACTTGATACTTCAAAAGTTGAAAATATGAGTGGTATGTTTGAATATTGTGAGAGTTTAGAACATTTGCCGGAGTTTTATAAGAAATTTTGCGAAGAAAACGAATAAGTCTAAGAATTTGAATTAGGAATTTTATTTGAAATTCCTATTTTAAATTCCAAAAATTTCGCTGCATTTTAAAGAATAACTATAAAGTTGTAAATCAAAATTTGTATTTTAAATTTATTAAAATCTTTTTATATAGACATAATCAGGACTTTACTTTTGCTAAGATATACGAAATTAAAAAGGAGTTTGTATGTGGATTTTAGGACTTTTGTTTATCTTAGCTTTACTTTTATTTTTTGGCTTAGGTGTTTTTAGACTTTTACTTGTAGTTTTTATATTCTTAATTTTTTTAGCAATTATTGCAAAGGTTGTAGAGTTGTTATTTAAGGATTAAATTCTTAGCAATTAATTTATATTAAAAGAGCTAAAATATTTTGATTTAAATCGCCAAAAATTAGCGATTTAAATTCTTAAAAATTATGCTCAATCTCCATCAAATCACATCTATCATTATCACAAGTATCAGCGTGATTAGGATTTAGTATATGTCCATTTCCTCGTCTAAAATCACCACCACCAGTGCAATCAAATTGATTTAAATATTCTTCAAATATATTATCTCTATTACCAGCTAAACCAATTAAGCTAATGGCTTGTATGTTGTATCTATTATTAGCAGATAGGTTTCTTAATAAAGTACGCTCATTTTGTGTAGGTGATATGAAGCTTGTAAAATCTTCTTCGCTTATATTTTGAGCATTTGTTGGGATTACTACTGCTCCGTTGTTTGTAATGATGATAGGAACTGCGTGTGCTCTGCCATTATCTAAACTCATTAATGCAATATATAAAGAACCAGCAGAAGAATTTAAAATACCCCTTAATTGAGCTCTTAAATTATCTTGAGTTGTGATAGTGCTAAGGCTCCATTCTTGTCTTGGCAAAATACTGCTAGTTAAAGCCCAAATCGCCCTAATACCCCTTGAATATAGTCCTTCACCTAAAGCCAATTGTTGTCCCCATAACTCAAGTGCTTCACCCATTAAATTATACATCGCAGGGTTTCTTCTAGCAAATGTAGTAAATGGAGATACATTGTCCATATAATCAAATAAATATCCAGTAGAACTATAATTTAATATAGGACTATGTGGATATACTTGAGTTAGTAAAGAAACTATCTCATAAGTATGTAGCATACAAATTCCGCAAATCCCACTAGCATCAGTGCTACTATCAGTAGTCCTTGCAATGCTTAATAATCGTGCTTTCCAATTTGCTTGTAAAGGGTCAAAATTAGCTAAGCTATTTGATATAACTTCTCGTTTTGTTCTTCTTTCTGCACCACAATGGCTAGAGAAAAGCCCTAAATTTCTTGCGTTAAAATTCCGTAATTCATAGACGCTAAAGTCAAATGATAATTTACCATCTAATAAAACGCTAGGAGATAAATGGGTTTTATAATAATTTATATCACTTATAAATAATTTTCCTAATTCACTGCCCCTTGAAACATCTAAAATATTTTTATTAATATCTAATATATAAGAATTTTCAAATAAATTTAAATTCCAATAAAATCTATTTTCAAATCCGTAAAAATTACATTTAGAAAACTTTAAAAAACTAGCGTCTTGATTGCTAAGATTAGTTTCAAGGCACTCAAAAGTCCCACTGCTAGGGTTAAAAAGAGCTATTTTACCACTTGTAATATCGTAATAAAAATTAAATGGTGTTTTTGAAGCTCCATTTTTTGTAATATAAAATAGTTCTAATTTATTATTTGATTTTGAACGAAAATATATAGAAGTTTTAAGAGCGTAATTAATAGGCGGTGGAACTGCTTGTAGCCACTGCTTCATTTCGTCATTATCTATGGTTATTTTATTAGCGTTTTTGTTTTTTGTAGCTAGTAAATTATATTCGCTTTCTTTTACTTCTACATCAATGTAAGCTGGCAAGCTAAAGGTATCTTTTATGCTAAACCATTGAGATTTATCGTTTAAAACACAAGGTTTTAATTCAAAGAAATCTTGTTTGGTTTGTCCGCTTTTAAACCTATCGCTAAGACTTGCACATAGCCAATTGTCTTTATATTTAAAAGCAAGTCTTTTGTATAAATCATATCTCGTATCTACTGCTTGTTTGCAATCTAGCATACCGATTATGACCCTATCATGCACTTGTCTTGGAGCTAGACAAAAAGTTTTATTATCGTGAGCTTTTATGATTAAATGTTTATCTTGTATTGTGTTGGCTGGAGTTTGCGGGACGCTATTTGCAAATATTGTAGAAAGGTAAAATAATATTAATATAAGTTTTTTCATAATTTCCCCCTTAAGATTTGTGATTATATTAATTTATAATAATATTTATTCTAAATTTCAAATATTTTTTAATAGTTGTGAAAATTAAGGAGCAAAAATGAGTGATAATAATGCTAAAAAAAGATATTTTGCTATCAAAAATAGCATAGAATTTAAAAAACAAGAAGAATTAAATTCTAATTATGAAGATATTTTAAAAGCTTATGAAAAAGAGCTTGATGAAGCGATTTTGAAAGTTGTTAATAAGTATAAATTTAGTGAAATTTTAAGTAAAAAAATGCCAAATTATCACAAAATAACAAAATCTATAATCTACAAAGCAGAAAGCGAAAATGAAAAAAAGGGCAGATTATATGAATTAAAAATTAAAAAGTATTACGAAGAGCAAGGCTACAAGGTCTTTCCACACGGCTTTATAAATGGTAAAAATGATGGCGGGATAGATTTGGTTTGTTATAAAGAAAATGAGTGTGTATTAATTCAGTGCAAAAATCACAAAAGCCAAATAGGTCAAGATTTGCTAAGGAAATTTTTAGGTGATTGTGCTGTTTTTGTTAATGAGAATGAAAAAATGCTTAAAAATAAAACTATTAAAAAAGTTTTTATAAGTTCAAGTGAGCCAAGAGCAAGTGCTGAATATTATTTAAATAATTATAAGGATTTAATAGAGTATTTAAATATTGAAGAATAGTATGAAAATTACAAAATAGTTTTAGGTGTTATTTTGTAAATTGTAATTTTAGTAAAATCAATAAAAGTAGCTATTTTATATATGGTTGTTTTGGTATTTATCAAGGAAATTTATACACTACTAATAAAAATCGGCGAATATATAAATTAAAAAATTTTGCTTAGCAATAAATTGAAATTCTTGTTTTAAATTCCATAAGAAAATTATCAAGATTTAACCTTTGTATTAATTATAGCCTTAAGATAAGCAAGACATAATCCATACATTTAGACTATATTATTAGGTATACGAATGAAAAAATTTTCATATCATTTTTTATCTTATTATTTTGTTTAGTTATTAAATATAAACACTCAAAACAAAATAATCTATATTAAATACAACACTAAAACAAAAGAAGAATTACAAGTATTAGTAAATGATTTGAGTATAAGCTTAGGTGATATAGATACAAGCGCTATTGCTGATATTGGCACACTTTTTAAATATACAAAAAAGACTTTAGTGGTATAAACAGCTGGAATGTTAGCAATGTAACTGATATGATTATTATGTTTGTTTATTTTAAGATAGAAAACGATACTTCAAAACACTCAAAAAGATTTTCAAATTATTAAATTTTATAATTAATTTAAACTAAAAAATAAAAAGTTTTTGATTAATTTATAATCTTAGAAATTAGAGCAATTATTTGACATATTATAAGGCTAAATTATGCTTTATTTAAAGCTATATTTTTATAATACTTATACATTTTATTTTAGGGGGTATTTATGAAAATAAGTGTATTAGGTATTGGCGGAACTATTTGTATGCTAAAAGATAGTAGTGGTGGGGTAAATCCTAAATTAGATGCAAAAATGTTGGTTGAAAGCATAGGGTTAAGCGAAGATATAAAAATAGAAGCAAAAACGATTTTATCTCTTCCTAGCCCATCTTTAAATTATGATAATTTATTAGAAGTGTTAAAAACAGCAAAAGAAGAGATTAAAAATGGCTCAACTGGAGTTGTTGTCACTCAAGGAACTGACACTCTTGAAGAAAGTGCATTTTTGCTTAGTTTATTTTGGGATGAAGCAGCTCCTTTAGTAATTACTGGTGCTATGAAAAATCCTAGTGAAATAGGAGCCGATGGGGCTAGTAATTTATATCAAGCAATTTTAGTAGCAAGCAATACAAATTCCTTAAATCGCGGGGTTCTTTGTGTGTTTAATCATACTATTTATCAACCTAGATTTATACACAAAAGCAATTCTTTTTCACTTGAAACTTTTGTATCTATTAATGGTGGAAATATAGGTTATATTTATGAAAAAGATGTAATTTATATAAGTCCAATTTATAAAAATAAGATTTATAAAACGCCTAATAGTTTAAATAAAAATGTAGCAATAATCCCTACTTGCCTTGATGGTGATAGTATGTTTTTAAATAATTTATCAGGTTTTGATGGTTTGGTAATTGATGGTTTTGGAGCAGGACATGTATCGTTTACTGCGGCTAGAAAATTAAAAGAATTAAACTTAAAAATTCCTTGCATCATCACAACTCGTACAGGAAGTGGAATGAGTGCTTATAAAACATATGCTTATGAAGGAAGCGAGATGGATATGCAAAAAAGTGGCTTTATTATGGGGAGTTTTTTTGATAGTTTAAAAGCAAGATTGTTTTTAACAATGCTTTTATCTAATGGTTTTTCAAATAATGAAATCAAACAAGAATTTGAAAATTACTATAAATATTTTTAATTTTATTATTTATAGTTGAGATAAACATATAAAGGATGGATTATGAATTATATTATTGTTGCTCAAATTATTATGAGCATTACGCTAATTTTGATGGTAATTGGAAAAACACCGCTTTATTTAACAGCACTTATTGGCACTACAATTAGTGTTTTAGTTGCTATGCTTGATATAAGAGAACTTACTTTAAACAAATTATTATTATCAGGACTTAATCCTGTGATTTTAGATATGACTGGTATTTTAATGTTTATAGGAACTATGCAAGCAAGCGGTTTTATGGATGATATTATAAAATTAATTATTAAAATTGGTAGAAAAATTGGTGGCGGAGAAGGAATTGCAGCAGCTAGTGCTATTGGTGCAGGTGTAATTGGAATGCTTACAGGTTTTACTCAACCATCTGTAACTGCAGTTGTAACTGCAAAGCCATCGGTTTTATTAGGAATGAATCCAAATCATTCAGCAGCTATTCACGCTCACGCAGGACATTTAGGCAATTTTGGTGGCTTTACTCACCCAACACAGGTTGCTATTATTGGAGCTACTAACATTGGATTTGGTCTTATAAATATTTTTGGTATTGCAATTGCCGTGTTTTTGATTATTTGTTCTGCTATTAGGTCTAAAATTTATAGAAAAAAATATTCTATTAGTATAGATAAAGATAAATTAAATCAAGCCATTAAAGAACTAGAAGAACAGAAAAGTAAATATAATACTTTCGTGGTATTTTTACCTTTTATAGCACTTTTTGCTGGCTTTATTTTTGGCTATCCTATATTTTTACTCGGTGTTTTTGCTAGTGTTTTGACTATCATTTTAGCAAAAATGAATATTTTTAGTGCTGAAAAACAAATGATAGATGGCGTTGGTAAAATCGCAATCCCACTTGTTGCAACTATAACATTTTTGTTTATGAGTGCTACTATTAAAGAAATAGGATTAGCAAAAATTATTGCAGATGTTTTTGAACCTATTTTAAAAATCGCCCCTGTTCAAGCAATGTTTGTAGTAGCTGTTGTAGCTGGATTTATTACACAAAGTTATGGTGCAAGCTCGGCTATAGTTTTACCATTTTTACAAGCTACTATGAGTAGTTGTCCTTATACTTTCGCACTTGCTTTAGTTGCTGCTGGCGGTGCATCAATTGCGCAGTATTTTTTAACAGGTGGTCCTATTGCAGCATTATCTACTGTTATACCTATTGTGGAAGGTTCTAATTTAAAAGATGCCAATAGGTTTCAAAGACCATCTCAACTTATTGCATTAGGCTTACTTTTAGTACTTTCATTTATAATTAAATTTTAAGAAAAAAGGGGTTTAAATTCTATTGAATTTAAACCCTAAATACATTATTTAGATATAGAATTTATAAAGATTTATAGATGTAATTAACAAAACTTTTTATTTTATATTTTTTAGTTGTTTAGTTTAAATTATTATTTGAAATTACTATTTCAAATTCTTTGAAAATATAAGAAATAAATTCTAAAAAGTTTAAATATAATTTATTTAAACGTTAGAATTTATCATTATGATTTATCCTTCTTATATCAATTTCTTTTCCAAGTTTTACCAAGTGAAATAAAACTAATAAACAATAAAATATACAAAATACAATAAGTAAAATAAAGCTGAATATCTATATATAAAGATTTAAATAATTTATAATAATCATCGCCTCTACATCCTTTAGGTATTTCATTATTAAATACAAGAACTTTATATTTATTATTTAAAACATATTCTTTATAATCATTTATATGTTTAGGTGGTTTGATAAAAAAATCTCTTATAGTATTGAAAACTTCATAAATATTGTCTTCTTCTTTGTTTACAAAAGCTATATTTACAATGCACTTTAATTTATTTTGCGGTATTTCATTTAATGTTTCTTGTGTATATTTTGGCAAAAAGTCTAATTTAAAAATATTTAATAATGGACTAGAATTTGTTACTGACAACAATAATGCTACTAGATAAAGAAAATAAACATACTTTTTAAATTTTGATATTACAAAATAAACAACATATAAAATAATAAATAATATTAGTAAAAATAAAGGGAAATAAAATATGTTAGCTATAGTAAAAGATAATAAAAACATAAATAAAATAAAAGCGCAAGTTTTACCAGTGGCACGATTTATTTTTATTTTAGCTAGCACAAAAACTACTACCATAGAAACCATATAAAATACTATATTTAAAATAGGATTTGAAAGTCCAGTAAATATATTAAATACATCAAAATTAATAAAAATATATGCAAGTAAATTTAAAATCCCAAAAACAACTATTAAACCAACTATCGCATTTAAATTCTTAGCAAAGTTGGTATTAAAATCACTTAAAAATTCATCAATATAATTTTTTGAGTTTAAAACAACAAGCCCCCAAATTTGAAGATTTTTAAGTATCCCCTTATTTTTATCTTTTTGTGCAATCTCTTTAGCTTCTATAATTTGAGCTTTTATATCATTTTCACTCATAATACATTTAATTAATTTAACAGCTTTATGAATTTTATTAGCATAAAAACTATCGTTACAAGCTTTAGCTATATTATCTAGTTTTATTATTGTATGATATAGTTCTTCTTGTGTTATTTGGTTGTTATTTATTAGCGTAAGCATATCATCTTTAGTGTAGTTTAAAATACCGTTAAAATCTATAATAGCTAATTCAGGCTTTAAAAAAGTTGTTTTATCTAAATTAATGCAACCTTTTATATTTGAATTTGTTAGAATAAAATCTTGTTCTATCCTAGAGTTTTTCAAGGTAAAATTATTGATATTACATTCATCTATTTCTAATTTATTTTTAACATTTATATTATAAACATCAAAATTATTAATATTTTTTGAATTTATCAATGACAATTCACTATCTATACAGCATTCATTCGCTATAAATTCTCCTTTAAAATCATTGATTTTAATAGTGTTAAAATTACTTTGTGTGATTGCTAAGCTTTTTATATTTATATTATCAAAGCTAACATTATCTTTAAATTCACATTGTGTTAAGAGTAATGTAAAGTCATTATCATTTGGGATAATATCGCTAAAATTAATTTCATTTTCATATTTGATTCCTATTAAACCTAAGTATTTTTTAGTCTTAATAATGTCTTTGTATTCTAATAAATCAACCCCATTTAAAGAGTATTGTAAAATAATTTTCTCACTTGTTTGAGATGCTAATTCAAATTTCATGTCCATCCTTAAATCGCATATTTATTGTAAATATTAGCAAACAATAACATGTAATTTAGTTATAAATATCTTAATTAAAACTAAATATTATTTAATTAAATATTTTTGTATGTTTAATAGGTTTTAAAGTTGTAAACAAACGAAATTACGGATTTAAATTCTTTTAAAATACACGAAACAAATTCCTAGTAAAAAATCAAGCTAATAATAATACAAACTAATAAAATAAAATTAAAAATATGTAAAGCTTCAAAAATATTAAAGAAATGATTGTAAAAACTTTAAGTAAAGCCCTAATTTTAGGGCTTTAGACTTAATTAAATATTTTAAATAGTATAAATATAAAAAATGCAGCAGGGGTTGCTTTAAATAGTATAAATGCCATGTTTTTGCTGATATTATTTTTTAACTCATTTTCTGATACATTTTTTCTTGTATTAGCCATCAAATCAAAAGCTACACAATATTTTCCAGCTTTATTTAAATTCTTTTCTGTATTTTCTAGTGATGTTATTAAATCCATTTTATTCTCCTACATGTTTTAAGGTAATATATGGTGATAATTGATAAATATCAAAAATAACTTCGCCGTATTTATTCACCAAAGTTTTTAGATTATGTTCCATTGATGCTAAATCTTTATATGTATTATTTTCTTTAGTAATCGTGCTTTCATAATAACGCCATGATATTATGAAATATACTACGAAAATTATAGCTCCTGTAATTAGACTTGAATTACACGCAAATATCAATGAGATAATAAGAATAATTGTTAAATTGATTGGATAATTTTTACTTTCTTGGTGTATTGTTTTTAGCTCTTGATTAGATTTGTAAACATATCTTAAAAATTCTATACATTCGTAGAAATTTATACAATTTTGCTTTAATCTTTCATAATCAATTTCTACTCCGTTTGCTTGATTTTCTCTACCTATTAATGCCACAGTACCTTTTAGTTTAAATACATTATTGACCGTAATTGTTGAACTTGTATTTGTTGTAGATATTGATGAAGATAAATTATTAGTTATTATGTTGCGATTATAACTTGTATGAGTTTGTGCTGTCTCACTAGCATTCATACTCTTAGTATGTTGAGATCTTACTATATTGATGATAGCATTAAAACCCATAAGACTAACCATTTTCTTAAGGGATTGTTCGGCATCTTCATAGCTAATGTTTGAACTCGTTGATATTTCTAGTTCACTTGCGAATATTACCTGATATCCCCCACCTATAATATCTCCACTATTTATGAGTCTTACGCCTAGCGCCAAATCAAATTTTGGATTTTGTGCTTTTAGCTCTTCAATAGTGCTAACACTATTCATTTGTGACTCCTTTGCTTTGGAATGTTTAAATGAGTATATTAATATTTTTAAATTAAATATGTTTTAATTTAGCTTATTTAAGTTAAAAACATATTTAATAATTTAACTTACCTAAGAACAGGGCAAGAAAGTTAGTTTTTGGCTTATAAATTATGTTTGGTTGAAAATACACTAAATAAATTCTTAGCTGATTACAGCTACTAACCGATAAAATACCGATAAATTAAGCACTAACCATCAATATGAACCAAATACATATCTAAAATTAACCTTTAATTTATAAATTTTATTTATTTAGAAAATTAGATTTATATAACAAACAAATTTTGCCTTTTACTATGTTAAAATGGCTTAAATTAAAAAGGACATAATATGAAACAAATAAATGAAATTCCTATTTCAAATTTCACAAAAATACACGAAATAAATTCCGACACAAAAACAACCAAAAACACCCAAACAATCGAAATTAACGGCACCCCAAACAGCACAGTGACCGACACGCAAATCAATAATAAAGGAGCAATCCAAAGCGTAGCGACCAAGCAACAAAAAGCCGAAAAAGAACTGACCACCAAGCAAAACAAAAGCACCGAAGCAACACAAATCAATCCAACTCAACAAGCCAACCAAACCACCGACACCCCAACCCCCAAAACCACTACCGCCCAGATAAACGCCAAACTCTGGGACGCGTGCAACACCTTCCGCGGGCTAATGGACGGCAGTGATTACAAAGACTACATTCTCACCATGCTATTTATCAAATACCTAAGCGACACCTACACCGAAAAAATCACTGAGCTAAAAGCCAAAAGCTGTGGCATCGACTCAGTCTATAAAGCCCTACTAAATCAACTAGATTTCAAGCTAGAAGCTCATTCAACATTTGCCTACCTACAAGAGCACAAAAACGCCACCAACCTAGGCGAGCTAATCAACACCGCCCTAAGCAGCCTAGAAACGCTAAACAAAGAAAAGCTAGAAGGCATATTCACCCACATAGATTTCAACAACCCTTCCAAGCTAGGCGACACTCAGCAAAGAAACACCACCCTAAAACAGCTCATAAACGACTTCTCAAGCCTTGATTTACGCCCAAGCCGCCTAGAAAACAAAGACATCATAGGCGACGCATACGAGTATCTAATCGCAAAATTCGCAAGCGATTCAGGCAAAAAGGGCGGCGAGTTTTACACCCCTAGCATGGTGAGCGTCCTACTTGCCGAGCTAGTCGGTATCAAAGACGGCGAAGAGATATACGACCCCACTTGTGGCTCAGGCTCACTTTTGCTAAAAGCAAGCCAAAAAGGCACAAACAACTTCATCTACGGACAAGAAAAAAACGCCCAAACCTACGCCCTATGCGTTATGAATATGTTCTTACACAATATCCCAAACCCTAAGATAAAGTGGGGCGACACACTCACAAACCCACTTCACCTAGATGCTAACGGCGATTTAAGACGCTTTAGCAAAATAGTCGCAAACCCACCTTTTAGCCTTGATAAATGGGGCTATGAAGAGCTAAAAGAGGATAGATTTTCAAGGTTTAACTACGGTATGCCACCTAAAAGCAAGGGCGATTATGCCTTTTTACTCCACATGATAAAGTCTTTAAAAAACTGCGGAACTTTAGGCGTAGTAATGCCCCACGGAGTGCTTTTCAGAGGCTCAAGCGAGGGCAAAATAAGAGCAAGTCTTATAAAACAAGGCTACCTAAAAGCCATCATCGGACTTCCAAGCAACCTTTTTTATGGCACGAGCATACCGGCTTGTATAATGATTTTTAGCAAGGAGCAAAACGAAAAAGTGATTTTCATAGACGCAAGTTCGTGCTATGAAAAAGGCAAAAACCAAAACACCCTAAAAGACATTGACAAAATCCTAAACGCCTATCACGGAAACACCGACATAAACGGCTTTTGCAAGGTTGTAAGCCTTGATGAGATAGAGCAAAACGACTTCAATCTAAACATACCAAGATATGTAGTAGCAGAAGATGAAACCTTGCAAATTGACTACGCCGAACTAAAAGAGCAAATAAACAGCCTAAACGCCAAACTAGAACTCTCAAACACCAAATTACAAGGATACCTAAAGGAGCTAGGATTATGAGCATTCCAAAAGGTTGGCAAGAAGTAAGGCTTGGGGATATTATTTCAATTAAATCTGAAAAATATACACCAAATAAAAATGAAGTTAAAAAATGTATTGAATTAGAACATTTAGAGCAAAACACAGGAATATTGCTTGAATACACAAATTCAAATTTGCAAAAAAGCACTAAGAATGTATTTAAAAAAGGACAAGTTTTATTTGGCAAATTAAGACCTTATTTAAAAAAATACTACCTAGCAGAATTTGACGGCGTTTGCTCTAGTGAAATTTGGGTTATGAGTGGCAATAATGTTTTAAATAATTTTTTGTTTTATTTAGTTCAAAGTGATGATTTTATGAATGCGGCTAATATTTCTTGCGGAACTAAAATGCCTAGAGCTGACTGGAAATATATGCAAGAAATAACAATAAAACTCCCACCACTAAAAGAGCAAGAAAAAATTGCCAAGATTTTAAGTAGTTGTGATGAGCATATAAAAAATCTAAAGAATTTGAAATCGGAATTAGAAAAAGAAAAACTCCACCTAATGAACGAGCTACTAAGTGGCAAAACCCGTTTTGCCAACTTCACCACCCCTTGGCAAGAAGTAACTCTTAATGATTTAGGTGCAACTTACAATGGGCTTTCAGGTAAAAAAGCAAAAGATTTTGAAGATGGTAACTCAAATTACATTACATATAAAAATATTTTTGATAATAGGGTTGTAAAAACAAGCATTTTTGAAAAAGTTAAAATCAATGATGATGAAAAACAAAATTTAGTAAAAAAGGGAGATGTATTTTTTACCACTTCATCGGAAACTCCACACGAAGTAGGAACTTCATCTGTTATTTTAGAAGAATGTGAAAACTTATATTTAAATAGTTTTTGCTTTGGTTTTAGACCTAACGAAAGTATAAATTCTGAATATGCTAGTTTTTATTTTAGGAGTTCTATTTTTAGGGAAAAATTAACGAAATTAGCACAAGGTAGCACGAGATACAACCTATCTAAAACTGAATTTTTAAAAATAAAAATACAACTCCCAAGCCTAGAAGAGCAGAAGAAGATAGGGGAAGTCTTAAGTGTGTGTGATAAGCGTTTGGAATGTCTAAACGAGCTAATAACAGCCCAGATCACCCTCAAATCCCACCTCCTCACCGAACTCCTAAGCGGAAATATAAGGGTGATGAATGATTGATTTAAAGCTTGTAAAAAAGGATTTAGAACATATTTTCCAAATTCATTCAAATAGTGATATAAAGATTGAATTAACAAAAAATATTAATGAATTGTCTATTTATATCAAAGGTAAAAGCAGTGGTTCTACAATAAATCAAATAAGAGCTAAAAAAATTTTTGATACTTCTATTGTAAAGCTTTTAAAATTTGAAAATATTAATTTTGAAAATAATGCTGAAATTTTTTCTATTTTAGCTTTATTTTCAGATAAGTATCAATTCGTGAATTCTGAAGAAGAATATAATGTTTTTAATACTCATATATTAAAAACAAGATTAAAAATATCATCTTCCGTATTTTTTTGTAATTGTAGTTTTAATGCTAATTTAAATAAGGATGAAGTCAATATGATAAAAAATATTGATTTTTTAAATATTTTAAGTTTTAAAGAGTGTATTTTTTATCAAAAAGCATGGTTTTATGGTAATGATTTTAAATTAGGTGTAGAATTTATAGAATGCGAATATAAGAATGATTTATATTTTTTCAATACATCATTTAATGATTTTCCTATGATAGAAGCTAAAAAAAATAATAATTTTCAAATTAGCTTTATTGATGTTGTTTTTAAAAGTAATGTTGAATTGTATAGATATGACATTTTAAATATACAAAGCATAAATTTTACATCTGTAAAATTTGAAAAAAGATTGCTTTTAAGTTATTTGACAGATAGAGTGGTTTACGATGTTGAGCTTAATTTGTTTAATGTGAAATTTTATGAACCTATGGTATTTGTAAACTTAGATTTTAATGGTGGCTTTAATTTTAAATATCTTTCGTTTTATTCTGAAGTATTTTTTGATAGTTGTATCATACAAGATGAAATTTTTTATTTAGCACATATGGAATTTAAAGATGAGATATCATTAAAAGATATTGTTTTTGAGGATGTGAAAATCATAATTCATGATGTGCATTTTTATAAAAATTTTAGTTTAAGTAAATTTTATAAAAACGATTATGAGTATAACTTTTTATCACATGGGCTTGACGATAATATCAAATTTTTAACCAAAGATGTTGGTATTTATAATTGTATTTTTGATGGAGTTTTTGAATTTAACAATTATGTTGTAAATGGAAAGATTGATATAAATAATTGTGTTTTCAATCATGATGTTTCTTTTTTCCAAAACACCTTTAATAATATTTTTTTATTTATTAGCAATACGGTAAAGGCAAATATTCATTTTTCTTGTTCTAATTTTGAATTTTCACCACATTTTAACTCTTCCGTATTTGATAAGCTTATAAATTTATATAAAGTTGAGTTTAAAAAAAGTCCAAATTTTTATTCTACTAGTTTTTCAAATAGCGTTGTTTTTAATTTAAATTTAACAAATATAAATAAAAAAAATATAGAAGACTTGAAATATGAATTTTTGGAAAATATACATGATGAAAAACCAACACTAGATAACCTTACACCAATAAAAGGCGTTAGAGAATGTTTAAAAATCTTTAAAGATGCTTTGCTTAAAACAAACAATATTCTAGAAGCTAGTAAATATAAAGTTTTGGAACTTTACGCAAAAGAAGTTGAGCTTGATTATAAGTTAGAGCATAAAAAAGAGCTAGAAGAAAAAATCACTATCAAAGAACAATTTGACAGATGGTTTTTGAAATTAAATAGAGCCACAAGCGACCATCATACCGATTTTTTAAAGATACTTTTATTTACATTGAGTGTTATAGGGTGTTTTTTCTTAATAAATATAATCTTAGCAAATCCAATAACGAATTTTGGTGATTACTACAATACTATTAAAGCTTTTACATTGAAAGACTTTTTTAATCCGAAAGTTATTTTTAACTTATATATAGTCTTGTCTTTATTGATTAATTTTTATTTTATGTGTAGGTATTTAATTATTTATATTAAATATTGTAAAAATAAGCATATTGGGATTACTGGTTTAATATTTGCCTTATTAAGTGTTGTGTATTGTATTTTTATAGTAGCAACGACAAGCGATGAGGTTGTGCTGACTTTACTTTTACCAATATTGTTTTTATCTTTTATTTTTATAATATTTCGTTTTCAAGATAGCTTGTTATATGAAAGTTTAAATTTAATAGCATCGTTAGGTGTTGTAGGGATATTGTATAGCCCTAGCATAATAACCCCATTTTTAGGGGCGTTTTCAGAAGATGCGAGAAATCATTATCTATATAAAGCCATAGATAAGCTAGATGATAAAAAGGCATTAGAACTAGCTATAATAATACTTCCAAATGACAAGGATTTAAAAGAATTTGAACCTAGTAAAACCATTTTGAGTAAAAACGCCAAACTAGAACAAATCAGCATTTTTGATAAAACGGATTTAAGTGTTAATTTTATCTACGAGCAATCAAATCAAGATAAAAACGAGCAAAGCATTTATAAGGCTAAAAAGATTTTAAAAGACTACAAAGACGAGCTAAAATCATCAAAGTTGTTAAATGAAAGCCCAGAGCTAAAACGAGCCGTAGCGATAGATGGTGGGGTTTCAAGGCTTAATATAGCTTATTATTTAGTCCTTGTGTTTTGTATATTTGCCTTGCAAAAAACAATGCGTAAAAACTCCATAATCCCAAGCTAAAACCAAATTTCGTTTGTTTGCTTAAACTTGCCGAACAAACGAAATTCCGAATTTAAATTCCAAAATACATAAAATAATTTTTGATATTTTATAGACTTGTAAAATTCATTTAGCTATAACCAAATAAAAGTGTATTAATTTTTGGTTTTATTTCTTGGTATGCTATTAGGATATAAATTTAGTTTTAAAAAAATTGAAGATGTAATTTTTCAATTTAAATCTTTATTATTTTTTAAGATTTATTGAAAATTAAATTTAAAATTTTGATTCGTAGATTTTATTTTAGAATTGCGGTATTTTTCTAAATTATTTTTATAGCATAAATATATGAGAATATTTAAAAAATTAATTTAGTTTTTATGTTATACTTAACTATAAATATTATATAAATAAGGATTTGAATGAAAGAGCAATCGTTAGATGGGCATAAGCCTATAGGTGATAATAAGTCTGCATTAAAGTCAATTAAAATTAAAGGTTTATTTGGTAAATATAACTATGAAATTAATTTCAACAAGGGTATGATGATTTTAGTTTCAGAAAACGGAATCGGCAAGACAACAATTTTAAAAATCATAGTAGCTATTTTAAATAATAATTTTGAAATGCTTAATGATATTAATTTTAAAACCATAACCATTCAAATATCAGAAGAAAATTTTACAATTCAAAATATTAATAATATAAGCTTATCTGAATTTATAAAAAAGGTAAAAAACAGTACAATACTAAAGTTGGAAATTGAATCTGTTATGAGAAGGGATAATCTTACAGAAGATATTAGTCTTGGTAAATTTATACGCATAATGAAAAGATATAACTTACCATTAAAGAGATTTTTAGAAACAGCAATAAATGAATTGACGATTAAACCTAATTTTACCCGAATTGAAGAAGAAAATTTATTCTATCCAACATATAGGCGCATAGAGGATAAATTACACCAAAAGATAAAAAGTAGATATTCAAGAGAAATTGAAGACTATAGAATTGCACAAGAGTATAAAAATTTTTATTCAGAATATATTAATTTTGGAATGAATGATGTTAGTAAAACAATCAATAGTTTATTGGGAATATTAAAAACAGAAGCAAATATAGCTTATACTCAAATGAATGCTAATGTAATTAATTATTTTTTGGGAGAAAAAGTAGAAAGTATTAAAAACTATGAAAAATTAGATATGCGTAAAGTAGAAGTAATCATGACAAGAATAGGAGAAAAGGATACTATATATAAATTAAAAGCAAAGTTAAAGAGTGATAATAAAAATGAAACAAATATTACCGCATTTTTAAAATTTTATATTCAAAAATTAATAAATATATATGACTCGCAGCAGAAAATAGAAAAAAAATTAACTCAATTTACAGAAGTTTGTTCTGAATATTTAAGAAGAAAAAAAATGGAATATGACGATTTAAAACTTACTGTAAAAATTTTAGATGAAGATGATAAAGAAATAAAATTAGATGATTTATCTTCTGGAGAAAAGCAAATTATATCAATATTCTCAAAAGTATATTTAGATATAGAAACTCCACATATACTAATTATAGATGAACCTGAATTATCTCTTTCGATAGCTTGGCAAAAAAGATTTTTAAGAGATATTTATGATTCTGGAAATATATCGTTGTTAATAGCTACTACACATTCACCTTTTATATTTAAAGATGGACTCTTGGATTATGTAATAGAATTAGATAGTTTTGAGATGGATTCATAATGTTAAAAGCTAAAATGTTATATGAAGCCAATTGTATTGAAGCAATTATTATGGATTGTATAAATCGTAGCAGTGAAACAGATGTGTTTATTTTTTATGAAGGAAAGGATGATGTGCATTATTATCTTCATAGAGTTAAAGAAATTACTGGATATAAAAAAGTCGTTGATTATTTTTGTAGAGGCAAGGAAAAGGTTATTGAGTTACATGCAAAATTAGCTAACGGAACAATTGTGCTGAAAAATAAACCAAAAATGTATTTTATAGATAAAGATTTTGATGACAATGATAATATAAGTAAAGATATTTATATAACAGATACCTATTCTATAGAAAATTTATATATAAGTGAAAGTGCAATTAAAGAAATACTTAAATACGTAATAGGTATAAATAATTCAGAACGTGAAAAATTAAAAATACTTGAAAATGAAGTTAAGGAGCTAATGGAAAAAATATATTCTTTCGCAAATGAAATTTTGCTAGTAAATGCATTTTATTCATTGCAAAGAAAAAAATCTATATCATCGTAAAAAAAACCAAATTTAGGTTCTATTAAAAATATGGAGCAGGTTAAAAATTTAGATACATTAGATAAGATTAAAAAACATGTTGGAACTTATATAGAAGTATCAGACAATGAAATAGAAGAAGAGAAAGATAAATTAAAAACAAATTTAATTGAGAATTTACGAGGAAAGTATTTATTGGAATTTGCAGTAAAGGTTTTAAGAAAATTTTTTGATAAAATTAATGCAAATAAAAAATTGGAGTTGTCAAAACAAAAAATTTCATATAATTTATCGTATGAAAATATTATTTTATCGTACACACACTGTATTGATACCCCAGAAAAATTAAGAAGCTATATAAAAGAAAGAATGAAATTATATCAAAATAATACATAAAATAAATTCTCAAATACGAAAATAAATTCTAGGCTTTAAAATTGTTTTGTGGGGTTATTTATCTTGATTTAGCTTTAAATTTCGTTTGTTTGTGGCTTTACAAGGCTATTAAAAGCATTTATAAATAAACGAAATTCCGAATTTAAATTCCAAATACGAAAATAAATTCCAAAGCCAAACAAGTGACATTTGGGGCTTTGTGGAATTTATTTCGTGTATTTTTGGAAATTTATAAGCCCTAAACATACGAAATTCATTTCAACAAAAAAAGGAATTTAAAATAGGAATTTCGTTTGTTTGGATTTAGCTAAAACATACGAAAATTATGGATAAGTTTAAAAAATACACAAAATAAATTCTCAAATACGAAAATAAATTTCAAGCTTTAAATCCCAAAATACGATATAAAATTCCACAAAAAATACCCGAAATAAATTCCCGCTACGCAAGGGCTTTTGCATTTAGCCTAAATTAATGCAAGTTGTTTAAAATGTATTTAAAATTTCAAAAGGCGTGGCGATGGATTTTAGTATAGAAAGCAATGTAAAAGCGTATTTTATAGACACTTTAAAGGATTTGGGCTGGCAGTATCTAAGCGAAAAAGAATGCAACGAGCTTAGGCAAAACGACTTTAATGAGCCTTTGCTTTTAGCTAAGCTTAAGGAGTTTTTAAGGACAAATTATCAGCTAAGCGATGATGAGCTCATCATAATGATAAACAAGCTAAAAGCCTCAATTACCAGCCTAATCACAGCCAACGAAACCATCACAAAGCTTATTTTACTTGGCGAAGGCTTGGAGCAAAAAGGCAAACCTTCAAGGCATATAAACTACATAGATTACGAAAATCCGTCTAAAAATTCATTCATAATCACAGAAGAATTTAGCCTTACAAACGCTAAAAACGAGCAAAAGAAAAGCACTAGGATTGATTTGGTGCTGTTTGTAAATGGTATCCCGCTTGTTAGCATTGAGCTTAAAAACTCGTGCGTTGGGGCAAACGAAGCGATAAACCAACTCCTAAACCACCAGCACCCAGATAGGATTGAAAACTTTTATAAGTTCATTCAGCTTTGCGTTGCAAGTTGTGGCACTATCACTAAATACGGCACAACGCTAACGCCTAGCAAATTTTACAATGTCTTTAAGGATAAAAGTAGCGATGATAGCGTAAAAGTACTTTGTAACAATATCTTAAAGCCTAGAAATTTACTTGAGTTTATAAGTGATTTTATATTTTTTAGCAAGTCTAAAGACAAAACTAACAAAATCGCAAGCCGTTATCAACAATATTTTGGCATAAAAGAAGTGATAAAAGCTATCAAAGATAAGCACGGCGGTCTAGTATGGCACACTCAAGGCAGCGGCAAAAGCTACACAATGCTAATGCTAGTAAATATCCTAGCTAGGCTAAATAGCACAGCCCAAAAAATCATCATCACAGATAGGATAGAACTAGATGAGCAAATCTTTGCGACCATAAACGGCACGGCAAATCTTGACACCTTGCACCACGCCAAAAACACAAGCCACTTAAACGAGCTTTTAAACGATGATGGAGTGGGGCTTATCATGACTACGATTTTTAAATTTAGCGATTTAAAAGATATAAAAAATAGAACAAGATTTATCCTAATAGATGAAGCCCATAGAAGCCAAAACGGAGAACTTCATATGCAAATGCTTGATAACTTAGGCGAAAATGCCTATATCATAGCATTTACAGGAACGCCGCTTTTATCTAAAGAAAAATCAAGCATAGCAAAATACGGCGGACTTTTGCATACTTATAATATCGGCGAAGCAGTAGAAGATGGAGCTACCTTGCCACTTTTGTATGAAAATAAAATGATAGAGCTTGGTCTTAGCGATAAAGACGAGCTAGAAAAAAGATTTGATGAGCTAACACTTGGGCTTAGTAATGAGAAAAAAGAGCAAATCAAGCAAAAATGGGCGAAAATTAAAAAGCTTCATACTTCAATTTCTAGGCTTGAATACATCGCACTTGATATAAACGAAGACTTCAAACAAAGCCTTAAAAATACGCCATTTAACGCTATGCTAGCAACTAATTCTAAGTTTGAGGCGATGAAATATTATAAAGTTTTTAAAGAGCTTGGGGATTTGGAAGTTAGGGTCGTGATATCTACAAACACAGGAGAAGAAAACGAAGGCGAGCAAGAAAAGTGGGTAAGCGATGAGTATGCAAAGCTAAATCATGCAGAGTATGAAGAGCAGTGCAAGAGTGATTTTAAGGATAGGAAAGTGGATTTGCTAATCGTGGTAGATAAGCTACTTACGGGCTTTGACGCTCCATGTGCTAAAAAACTTTATATAGATAAAAACCTAAAAGAACACAACCTACTTCAAGCCATAGCAAGGGTAAATAGGCTAAAAGAGGGCAAAGATGAGGGGATAATCGTGGATTTCAGGGGGCTACTTAGTGAGCTTGATACCACGCTTAGTAGATACGACGCGCTTAGCGGATATGATGAGAGTGATTTGGTGGGGGCGGTTTTTAAAATAGACAGCTCTTTAGATGATATGTGGGAGAGCCTAGCCGTGCTTGATGAGATGTTTGCAGGGCTTGATGATGAAGTAAAAAAGCTAAAAGTTTTAAAGGATTTATCATTTAGGGATAGGTTTTGCAAGGTTTTAGCAAGGTTTAGCAACCTTGTGGGTGTGGTGCTAAATACTCGTAAGCTAAGGGCAAGTTTAAGCGAAGATGAAAAGGAGAAAATCAAGGCAAGTCTTAAAAAATACTTAAGCCTAAGGCGAACGGCTCGGGTCTTTTATGCTGAGGATTTTAGCCTAAAAGAATACGAGCAAAGTATGCAAAAGCTATTAGATGAGCATTTAAAAGTAGGGCAAATTTATATGCTAAATGAACCGCTTGACATACTAAGTGATGATTTTTCAAGGGTGGCAGGTGATTTTAGTGATGAGGTGAAGGCTCATGGAAAGCTAAACGCACTAGAAAAAGAAGTGAAAAAATATGAAGTAATAAATCCTGAAATTTTTGTAAGATTTAGTGCGAGAATAGAGGAGATTTTAGAAGATTATAGGGCAAAAAGGCTTAGCGAGAGCGAGTTTTATAAGCTTAGCTGTGATTTGGCTAAGGATTTTAAAAAGGATTTGACAGATGATCCACTTGAGCGTAATCTTGCTAGGGATTTTGATAAGGATGATGTGGGGCAAATCATTGCCTTGCTTGATAGTGAGTTTGGCAAGTTTTCTAATGTGCCTGAATTTGATGAAAGTATCAAAAACAAAATCGCAACCGAGCTTATAGTAAAAATGCTGCCATTTTTAACAAAAATCAACAAATTAAACGACATAGAAAACTACATAAACTCCCTAATCAAAATCTATCTAGGCAAACGCGGTAAGTAGTTAGAAGTGGTTAATTTATTTGGAAGAGTTGGATGCTAAATTATGTAAGCGATGAAAGTATCATCGCTTGTAGTTTATTTCTTTACTAATCCAATTTGTAAATCATCAATATTAAATCCAAATTCATTTAAAACACTTTCTGTAATTTTGCATATCCTATCTAAAGGTATTGATTTTTCAACCCATACATTTTCTTTGAATTTAATAGGATTTCTCATATTTTCATCTTCTTGATTGCTGATATAGACATGTTTATTTTTTGTTGTATCGGGAACATATGAATGCTGATTTGCTGCTAAATTTGTTAGTTTATTAGGATCGATTTCATCCAATATTTTTAATAAATCTAAAAATAAAGTAGTAAAATTATCAGCATAATGTGTTATATTTTGAAACCTAAAGCAATCTAAAGTTTTCTTTTTAATGTTGTCATATTTTAATGTAACAAAATCTAAATTATTAAATGCAATATCTTCATCTTTTACGGTATCAACTTTGTATTTTTTGGCAAAAAATTCTGCTAGTCTTTTACCTCTTGCTTCAATTTTATCGAATGTCCAATGTTCTTCTGATATCACATCTTTATTTAAAAATATAGCTTTTGAAAGTTTTAATGTTTTGATTTTTTCTTGAAAACTTTTATTGCTAAGTGTCGAGTTGTAGCCAGTAACTGTTAGGTTACCTAGCTTATGGATATACTCTTCATATTTATCAATATTTCCTAATTCGTTCTCCTACTCTTTAGTAAGGGCTTGTGGCATTATGTGTTCTATGCTTATGTTATCAGCATCAAGCATTTTTTCTTTTGAGCTTGAATTTTCAATATCCATTAATATAAATTTACATAATTTTGCTTTTCTATATATGTTAATTTTGCTAAGTGAAGTTTGAAATTCTCTAAATGTTGGTATTTTATCTTTTGAATAAATGGTTTGAAAAAATTTAATAATAGCATTGCAATATTTATCATTATCTTTATTTTTTTGAACTTTAAAAACTCTGTTATACAGTGTTGCAAACAATCCTCTTAATGCTTTTGAGTCAATTTCACACACAAGCTTATGTAATAAATAAGATAATAAAAACTCCAATACTTTTATTAGCGTTGATTCTTCTATTATCTTTTTTTTCAAAATCATTAAAAATATGAAGTAAAAATGGAAACAATGTTTTTTGGTCTATATAATCATATGATTTTAAAATTTCTTGAATTGATTTTGAATAAATTTTATTACCTATAAAAGCAGAAAAAATTCTTGCGTTAATTTTTAATTCGCTAAGTATCTCTTCTTGGCTTTTATCATAATTTTTAAAAAATTTAACAAATGCATTATATAGCTTTTTTTCATTTACTATATTATTTGTTTTATAGATTAAAAAAGTAGTAAAAAAATTATTAACCTCTGAATAATCATTATTTACTCTAAGCATCTCTTCTATTTTTTGCCAATATTCTAGATATAAATATTCTTGATTAATCTGCATTCATAAGTAGAAAATTTCTAATTAAATCGGCTTGAGTAAGCTCTAATCCTGTTGAATTTATACTTTCAAAGATGATTTGTGGATCATCTTTTCCTTGTTCTAATACTATTTCAACGATTTCTAAACTAAATAATGCTTCTAAAATTTGATTTGGAGTTAAAGAATTTTCATTTATGAGTTTTTCTAAATATTTTTTACAAAATTCATAATTTCTATATATGTTTGAATCTTTATTAACGTTTTCATCATTTTTTAATAGCATTGTAAACTGTTCATTATCTGTTTTAATAGGTTTTAATTTAATTTTAAACTCTTCATCACAATATTTATTGTAAAAATTCATTATCAATTTGTTCCGCACTTTTATCATTTATTGTGAGTGCAATATCACGAAGCGCTTTCAAAGCAAGCATAATCGTTGTTAGTCTTTGTTGTCCATCAATTATTATATATTTTTGAAATGAAGCACTTGTCTTTTTGTCAGACATATACACAATTGTGCCAAGAAAATGCTTTTCTCCTGTTTCTACAATATCCTTAATATCACTCATAAGTTTTTGCAATTTTCAACAGACCAATCATAATTTCTTTGATAAACCGGTATTTGAAATTGAACTCTGTTAGACCCTATAACATCAGGGATAAACCATAATCTTCTTGCATCCATATTTTCTCCTTTTATTTGTATTCTTCAAAATTTAAAAAATCAGACACTCTAATAACAATACTACCCTCTTTACGAATCATTTTTCCATTTGTGAAAAATGAAACCTTATAAAGCTTGTCATTATTGGTATGATTTTGGAATTTTTCTCCTAAATTTTTATTAACATCATGTGTTATGCTTAATAATGTTAAAAGCATATTATTTTCATAATGTTTTAATTTTAAAAAGTATTTATCTATTTTATAACCTTGTTTTTTAACTATTTTTTCTATTTTACAAATACCAAAGTAAAACACATCCTGTGATTGTTTAGGAATAATTTTCTTTTTATTATTTGTAAAATTGTGACGACTTTCGTCTGTGGTTGTATTATTTCTACATTTAACATCTGTACTATTTTTGAAATAATCATCATCCTTGAGATTTTTATCTTCATTGCTTTCGCCATCAATATTTGCTTGATTTAGTTTAAAATTTTTTAATAGATTCTTTAATTTATTTTTAATATCATCTATTCTTTCAGGATCAATATCCTTTGGTTTTTTTGCTGAATTATATTTTATATCATCTGTAATCTTCGAACATTTTTCATCATGTATTTGTTTGTTGCTAGTTTGTAAAAAAGTATTTTTTTTATGAACAAGTTTAAGTTTTGCTACTTTACATTCAGGGCAAAAAATATCATGTTTATCAAGTTTGCCTTGTTTATCTAATTCAATCATTTCTTTTAAAGAAATAGTTTCTCCCAATTTTTTTAAATATCCTGAATCAAATTTTACCATTTTTTATCTCCTTTATTGAATATTAGTTATTAAAATTATCAATCTAAGTTGATAATTTTTTGTTCTATGTTGTTTCTTTTTTTATTTTCTTCACTATATTTTTTAATTACGCTAACAATTTCTGAGTGAAGACTTAAAATTTTATCTCTTAGCTTGAAGTCAATATTTTCTATAACTAGTTCTTTTATATATTCCGTACACTGTTCTAAAATATCATCATTTAAATTTTTATTTTTTTTATTATACTCATGTTTATTTTTTATCATGTTATTATTTTCTAAAACCACTGAACAAGTGCAAAAATTTATGTATTTTTTAATAACATTACTATTTAAATTAGAATATTTTTTTATCATATTATCTTCAATATTATCTATATTTTTTTTAGTAAGTTTTTTACTTATATTGTTGTAATTTATATCAAATAAATTTATAGATCTATTTTTTATCAGCTCTTCAAAAATAAGTGTGTTTTCCATGTTTTTATGATTAAACATTAAAAAAGAGCAATATTGTTCTATTTTATTTAATGAAGATATTATACTTTTATTTTCTGGATTAGCTAGTTCTCGTAAATTTTTTAATTTATTAAACTCCACATCAACTTCTCCATTTTCATCAAAATTGAATTTTTGACTATATTTTTTTTCATACTCTTTTCCTAAGTAGGTTATAGCAATATAATTTTTTTCAATTTGATCTCGACTTACAGTTATACCATTTTTTTTCTGAATACTCAAAATTGTTTCTATTAAAGGTTTACTATTTAAATCCATTTTTTCTCCTTAATTAATATATAATGTCTTAATAAAGACACAAGTGTTTTAATTTTTGATAATAATATATTATTTTATATTAAGAGTCAAATTTTTTAGATAAATTTAAATATTTCTCTTTTGATTATGATAAAAGAGGTTAAAAGTATGATATTTACACTATTAAGAATCATAAATAATAATTTTATTTATATTTTTTATTCTATAATATGATTAATCTTACTTCACAAATGCTATATTGCTTACAAGTATGCTACTTTAATAGATTAATATTTTGTGAAGTTTTAAAATATGGGGAAAATGATTACTTGTTATTTGATAGATTATGTGGATGGTAGGGTAAAATGTCATACTGGACGGGAGCGGATTTTAAAAAGACTAAAACAGTATTTACAAAACAAAGAAAAGAACTTTTTTATCACAGTTTTATTAATTACTACAAATAACAATTCATTGGGTGCAACCGAGATTGGCTATCTTGAAAACACTCTTTATAATACCTTAAAAACAGCTAGTATTTGCACCATAGCAAACAGCGTAGAGCCAACTATCGGAAATATAAGCGAAGAAAAGCAAAGCGAAATGATGGATTTTTTAAACACAGCCAAACTTATGTGTGAGACTTTAGGATTTTTTGTATTTTCTAAGCCAAAGGATGTAGCGATGATTAGCGATGATAATATGCTGTATTTTAAAAACGCTATGTGCAAAAAGGTAGAAAACGGCTTTTTAGTTTTAAAAGGTAGCGAAGTAGTTAGAAAATATTATGATTATGTTTCATCAAGTGTAAAAAAAGCCATGGAAAATGCCAAAGTAGATGATAATAGAATTTTATTAGAATATATGTTTTTTAATAGCTCTTATTATGTGGCAGCTTTTATAACAGGTAAAAACTAAAACGGACTCATCTTTTGGAAAAATAAAAGCGGAATAAGTCTAAAAGAGTTTATTTGATAAAAGAATTTCAAATAGGAATTTTGTTTGCTTGTGATTTTAAAAATTTAATCGAACAAATGAAATTATGGTATATTTTTGAAAAATATTGGATAAAAATGGCTTATGAG
>NZ_JACGBA010000023.1:0-34932 GCF_020137685.1 Campylobacter sp. RM9331 | reverse complement strand
CTTTTTATCTTTTGTTTGATATTGTTTTGGTTAATTAGAACTTGAATAGTTCTAATTTTTATCTATCTATTATATTTTTAGGTAGAGTGATGATATTTTTCATAAGTATAAAAGGACTTGTTAATATATCTTTAGCTAGGCTAGTTTTATATTCAAGATTGTCTAAACTACCGCTAATTTTTAATTGAGTAGCTATTTTATTATCCTTACCGCCTATAAATATTTCTTTTACGATAGGAATATTGCTTATGATTTTATTTGTATTTTTTAGAGTAAAAATATTAAGAGTAATATCTGCTGTTTTTGATTTTGTATTAATAATACCTTGACCGCTACAATCTATGTTGTAACCTAAAATATTAACCTTATCAATATTTATAATGTCATTTTTATTTCTAAATTCAATTGAGCCAAATTTTATCCCTAAACCTTTTTTTGTAAAACCCGGTTTATTAAAAGTTACTAAAGCCGGTATGCTTTCTATAAATGCGATTAGATTTATGTAGTTTTTAGTATTTGATAAATAGGCATTTCTTATATTAATTAAGCCTTCATAATCACTTAAAGTATTGCCTTTTGCATCTAAATCAATTTCTCCACTTATAAAAACTTCTTTATTTACGATTTCATTTAGTGCTTGATGGCTTAGTTCTCTTAGGTAGGCTTTAAAATTGTTTTTTCCTATTTGGGCTATCAAATCTCCACCTTTAATAAAACTTGCGCTTATTGAAGTTTCATAAGGATTTTTATTTAGTTTTAAATTCTTGAAATTAAATAAAAAATCTTTATAAATAATCTTAGAATTTAATAAATTAAGAGCTATATTATTATTGCTATCATTATTTTCATCATTATTTAATTTATTTGCGTCTATTATTAGATTATTTAGATTAATAGTTGTTTTATTGTTTTGAGAATTTAAATTAATAAGATTGCTTTTGGTATTTATTGTGGTTATGTTGTTTTGAATACTTATATAAAAGTCATCTTGAGTATATTTATAATTATTATCTAAATTATTTGGATTATTTTTATATAAATTAAAATCAAATTTAGCATTAAATATATTTACAAAAAATGCCCCATCTTTACTACTTAACTCAATATCTCCATCATTAAAATTTAATTTTTTAAGTTGCTTTGAATAACTAATAATACTTGAAATATCGCTTTTTATAAGTAAATTTTTATCAAAATATATTGTGGTATTTAATGCCGGAAAATCTAAAGTTTTATTATTTAGATTTAAATTCATTTTTGCTTTATCGCTGTAATAAAAATAATCTTTATAATCAATTCCTAAAGTCTTTATATTTACACTTGCTAATTTGGTTTTAGTATCTAAATTTATATCCGCATTGCTTATTTTTAATTCTTTTGTATCTGCATTACCTTGAATTGCTACTAAATTATCATTTACACTTATATTTAAATTAGCGTTAAAGTTAAAATTGCTAAAAGAATAATTTCCATTGGTTTTAACATCTACTTTTACATTGTGAGTATGGTCGTTATTTAGTTTTATATTAACTAAGGTGCTTGTTTTACCACTATTTTGCTTTAACCCTAAAACAACATTATAAGCATTTAGTATTTTTTCTATTTCACTATTGTAAAGTGTATTATTTGAGATGATATTTATATCAATATTTGGCTTTAATAAATTATCTATTGTTAAATTAAATTCATCAATAGTCGTGATATTGTCTTGAGAATTTAAATTATTTGCTAATAGCTTTAAACTATAATCTTTTAAGCTTAATTTAACTTCTTTTGCATAAGCATTTGGTGCTTTATCATTATAATTTGCAATTACATTTGTAAAAACACCTTCTCCTAAGGTATTTTCTAGTTGATTATTTTTTATTTTTACAATAAAGCTACCTTTAAAATTATCAAATTTTACTCTAGTTATTAGCCATTCTTTTAGTATTGGTTTTAAATAATTTTCAATATGTTTAAATGCTTCTTGTTGATTTTTAATCTCTAAATTATCAACGCCTAATAAAAAATCATTTTTTGTATTTATTATATTTATTTTTGCGTTTAAATCATTATTTATAGAGTGTAAATATCCTTTAATTTCAACATCTTTAGCTATCTTTATATCTCCATAAAAATATAAGTTTTTATATTTTAGATTTGTTATGTTTGCTAAAAGCTCATTTGAGTATAGATTTATTTTTATATTTGCTTCAATATCATCTGATTGGATATTTAATTGGTTTTCATCATAATATATTTTTACTAAAGCATCATTTATTTGAATATTTTTTATATTAATACTTTGAAAAAATAAAAATACTTGTTTGTATTCTTTAAGGCTTAATATTTTTTTTCTAATTTGATTTATATCTAGCACTTCGTTGCTATTTGCTTTTTTTATATAAACTTTATTTATATTTAAGATTAGTTTTTTATCAAGTTTCAAATAAAGCTCAGAGATTTCAATATTAATTAATTTAAAATCCTTAATTGAAATTCCATTGGCTAATACAAATACAAAGGCGATTATTAAGAATATGAATATAAAAAGAATTTTAATTATTTTATTTATGTGTTTTGATGTTTTAAGCATTTTTGTCCTAGCGATTTTGTTTTACTTATTGCAGCCTGTTAAGTCAAATTCTGTTGTATTTATACCACAAGGCTCTAATGCTAAAATTATAACAAGTTTAAATAACACTAAATTGCAATTTAGTAAAATAGACCAATATTTGTTATTATTTTTTGGACACCCGCAAAGTGGTTGGATAGCAGTATCTAAACCTATTTTAACAAGATATGAATTTTTAAAAGAGCTAACTACAAATAAAGCAGCTTTAGTTAATCTTACTTTAATTCCAGGTGAAACAAGTGAATATTTTTTAAGAGAAATTGCAGCAAAAAAACTTAATTTAAATCCTGATAAATTATTAGATGAATTATATTCTCAATCAAATAGAAAAGAAGGTATGCTAACTCCTGATACTTATTCAATTCCATTAGGAATTAGTGAAAGATTGTTTATAAAATATTTATTAGAATTTACAAAAAAAAGAAATGAAACAATTAGTAAAAAAGTGTTTGGAGATTATACTGAATATAAATTTTATAGATTTATTATAGTAGCTAGTATTATTCAAAAAGAAGCTGCTAATGAAAGCGAAATGCCTATTGTAGCGAGTGTTATTTATAATAGATTAAATAAAGGTATGAAACTACAAATGGATGGAATGCTAAATTATGGTATGAATTCTCACATAAAAGTAACTCCACAAATGATTAGAGAAGATAATTCAGAATTTAATTCTTATAAAAATTCTGGTTTACCAAGTGTTTCAATTTGTAACGTTTCTACACAAGCAATTTTGGCAGCAATTTCTCCAGCTAAGACAAATTATTTATATTTTATGAGAGATAAAAGGACTGGTACACATAGGTTTAATACAACTTTAGCAGCTCACGAAAAAGAAATAGAAAGGCAAAGATAAGGGTAATTTAATTTTTTTTGATTTACTCTTTTTTAACTTAGCAGTTATACATTCATCTAAAATTTAATTAAAGGAGTTACGATGAGTATTGTATATACTTTCACAGATGAATCGCCAGCGTTGGCAACTTTAAGTTTTTTACCAATTGCAAAAGCTTTTTTAAAGCATGCAAATATTGAAATTACCACAGCTGATATTTCATTGGCTGCAAGAATAGTTTCTAGTTTTCCAGAGTGTTTAAAAGATGAGCAAAAGTGTGAAGATGCACTTGCAAAACTTGGTGAATTAGTAAAACTTGATGGAGCAAATGTAATTAAAACTCCAAATATTTCTGCTTCTATTCCGCAACTTAAGGCTTGCATAAAAGAATTACAATCAAAAGGATATAATGTTCCAAATTATCCAGATGAACCACAAAATGATAGCGAAAAAGCAATCAAAGAAAAATATGCAAAAGTTTTAGGTTCTGCTGTAAATCCTGTTTTAAGACAAGGAAACTCAGATAGAAGAAGCACAAAAGCTGTAAAAGAATACGCAAAAGCAAATCCATATAGAACAAAAACCTTTAGTAAAGATAGTAAAAGTTGTGTAACTTGTATGAGTAGTGATGACTTTTTCTCTAATGAAAAGGCAACTTTAATCAAAGAAAACGGCACTGCTAAATTATATAAAGTTGTAAATGGGGCTAAAACTGAGCTAAAATCTTTTGAAGTTGTAAAAGATGAAGTAATGGACGCGACTTTTATGAATGTTGCAAAACTAGATGAGTTTTATGAAAAACAAATCAATCACTGCAAACAAGAAAATATTTTATTCTCACTTCATTTAAAAGCAACTATGATGAAAGTAAGTGACCCTGTATTATTTGCTCACGCTTTAAAAGTTTATTTTAAAGATTTATTTGCTGAATTTGGCGATGAGTTTGCAAATCTAGGCATTAATCCAAACAATGGTTTAAGTGAGCTTTTAAGTAAGGTTGAAAATTCAAGCAAAAAAGATTTAATCCTAAAAAGATACGAAGAAATATTAAATACAAGAGCACCAATTTCAATGGTTAATTCTGATAAAGGTATTACTAATCTTCATGTTCCAAGTGATGTAATTGTAGATGCTTCAATGCCTGCAATGCTTAAAAATGGTGCTAAATTGTGGGATAAAAATGGTGCAGAAATGGATACAAATGCTGTTATTCCTGATCAAACATACGCAACAATTTATCAAGCAGTTTTAGATGATATGAGAGCTAATGGAAGTATTAATCCAAGTGTGGTTGGTTCGGTTAGCAATGTTGGTTTAATGGCTAAAAAAGCTCAAGAATATGGCTCACACGATAAAACTTTCATAGCTGATTGCGACGCTACTTATCAAATAGAGTTAAATGGCGAAGTTTTATTATCACACGATGTTAAAAAGGGTGATATTTATAGAATTAATTTAGCAAAACCTGATGCAATAGCAAATTGGATAAAACTTGCAAAACAAAGATGTGAATTAAGTGGCGAGCAAGGAATTTTCTGGCTTGATAGCAAAAGAGCAAGTGATAGAATAATCATTGATTTAGTTAAAAAAGAATTAGGAGAAACTTTCTTAATCTTAAGCCCTTATGAAGCTTGCAAAAAAAGTTTAGAAATTATTAGAAGTGGTAAAAATTGTATATCAATTACAGGTAATGTTTTAAGAGATTATTTAACAGACCTTTTCCCAATACTTGAATTAGGAACAAGTGCGAAAATGCTTTCAATAGTTCCAATGCTAAATGGCGGAGCTATGTTTGAAACAGGTGCGGGTGGTTCTGCTCCAAAACAAGTTGAGCAAGTTGTATTAGAAAATCACTTAAGATGGGATAGCTTAGGCGAGTTTTTAGCTCTTCAAAGCTCACTTGAATTTGAAGGAAACAAAGGCAATGCAAAAGCAAAAGTTATGGCAGAAGCTTTTGATGAAGCAATATCACATTATTTAAATGAAAATAAAGCTCCAAGTAGAAATGCAAAAGAAAACGATAATAGAACAAGTCATGTGTATTTTGCAATATATTTAGCGAATGCACTTGCTAAGCAAAATAATGATGAAAGTATGAATAAGTTTTTTAAAGTTATTGCTGATAAACTTAATTCAAATTCTTCTAAAATCATTGAAGAATATATGAATGAAGAAGGTAAAGCAGTTGAATTAGGTGGATATTATGTTTTAGGCGAAGTAGCTGAAAAGATAATGAGACCAAGTGTTACATTTAATGAAATTTTAAAATCAATTTAAGGAGAAAATATGAATATACACGAATATCAAGCAAAAGAAATTTTTGCTAAATTTGGTGTGCCTACTTTAAAAGGTAAGGTTGCATTTAGTGTTGAAGAAGCTGTTGCAAACGCAAAAGAATTAGGTGGAAGTGTTTGGGCTGTAAAAGCTCAAATCCACGCTGGTGGTCGTGGTTTAGGTGGCGGTGTAAAAATCGCTAAGAATTTAGATGAAGTTAAAATGTATGCTGAAAAAATATTAGGTATGAACCTTGTAACTCATCAAACAGGACCAGAAGGAAAACTTGTTAGAAAACTTTATATTGAAAGTGGTGCAAATATTGCTAAAGAATATTATTTAGCACTATTATTTAATAGAATGGAAGAAAAAATCACAATCATTGCTTCAAGTGAAGGTGGTATGGATATAGAAAAAGTTGCAGCAGAGCAACCTGAAAAAATAGCAAAAGTTACAATTGACCCTGCAATTGGCTTTAAAATGTTTCACGGACTTGAAGTAGTAAAAGTTTTAGGTCTAAATAAAGATGAAGGTAAAAAATTAATAACATTTATAGATAAATTATATAAATTATATTTAGCAAAAGATGCAAATTTAGTAGAAATTAACCCATTAATCAAAACTGCAGAAGGCGAGTTTTTCGCACTTGATGCTAAGATGAGTTTTGATGATAGTGGTCTTTATAGAAATCCAGATATTGCAGAATTAAAAGATGAAACAGAAGAAAACCCAGCAGAGCTAGAAGCTAGTAAATATGGTTTAAGTTATGTAAAACTTGATGGTGATGTGGCTTGTATGGTAAATGGTGCAGGTCTAGCTATGGCTACAATGGATATTATTAATTATAGTGGCTGCAAACCAGCAAACTTCTTAGATGTTGGTGGTGGAGCAAGTGCTGAAACCGTTGCAAAAGCATTTGAGATTATTATGAGAGATAAGAATGTAAAAGTAATTTTCATTAATATTTTTGGTGGTATCGTAAGATGCGATAGAATTGCAAATGGTGTTTTAGAAGCTACAAAAACAACTAAAATTGATATTCCTGTAGTAGTTCGCTTAGATGGAACAAACGCTAAAGAAGCAAAAGAAATTCTAGATAATTCAGGTCTTAAAAATATTCACGCAGCAACAGATTTTGCAAATGGTGCTGAAATTGTAAAAAGCTTAGTAAAGTAAGGAGAAAAAATGAGTATATTAGTAAATAAAAATACAAAAGTAATAGTTCAAGGCTTTACAGGTAAAGAAGCTACATTTCACGCAGAACAATGTATTGCTTATGGCACAAATATAGTTGGTGGTGTAACTCCATTTAAAGGTGGAGAAACTCATTTAGGAAAGCCTGTATTTGATACGGTTAAAGAAGCAGTTAGTAAAACTGGTGCTGATACAAGTTTAATTTTCGTTCCTCCTTTTGCTGTTGGAGATAGTATTATAGAAGCTGCTGATGCAGGAATTAAACTTGCAGTAGTAATCACAGAACATACTCCTGTAAAAGATATGATGTTCGCAAAAGCTTATGCAAATAAAAAAGGTATGAAAATCATTGGACCAAACTGCCCAGGAATTATCACTGCAGATGAATGTAAATTAGGAATTATGCCAGGCTTTATATTTAAAAAAGGAAATATCGGTGTAATTTCTAAAAGTGGAACTTTAACTTATGAAGCAGCAAATCAAGTTGTTTTAGGTGGTTATGGAATTACAACTGCAGTTGGAATTGGAGGAGATCCAATCATAGGTCTTGCTTATAAAGAATTATTAGCCGAATTTGAAAAAGATAGCGAAACTAAAGCTATAGTTATGATAGGTGAAATTGGTGGAAGCTTAGAAGTTGAAGCTGCTAAATTTATAAAAGAAAATATCACAAAACCTGTTGTAGCATTTATAGCAGGTGCAACTGCTCCAAAAGGTAAAAGAATGGGTCACGCAGGTGCTATTGTAGGAAGTGCTGATGAAAGTGCTGCTGCTAAAAAAGAAGCTTTAAAAAGCTATGGTGTTCATGTAGTTGATTCTCCTGCAGATATCGGTAAAAAAATCAAAGAAATTTTAAAATAATTAAAGCCTAGATAATCTAGGCTTAGAAAGGTTAAAAATGGAAAATAATACTAATGCACCTGTATGGGTGGATGAAAAAAGATGTAAAGCCTGTAATATATGCGTAAGCTATTGTCCTATGGGCGTTATTGCTATGAGAGATGAACCAAGTGCTGTTTTAGGTCAAATGATTGAAGTAGTTAATCCAGAATCATGCATAGGTTGTAGAGATTGTGAAACTCATTGTCCTGATTTTGCGATTAATGTTGCAGATGCTAAAGGCTTTAAATTTGCAAAACCTACTCAAGAAGGTAAAGATAGAGCGGCTGCAATTAAAGCTAACAATTTTAAAAAGTTAAAGGCGTAAAGATGAGAGAAGTAATATCAACAGGAAATAATTTAATAGCTCAAGCTGCAATTGATTGTGGTTGTTCTTTTTTTGGTGGTTATCCAATAACTCCTAGTAGTGAGATAGCTCATGAATTAAGCCATATGCTACCAAAAGCTGGTGGAACATTTATTCAAATGGAAGATGAAATAAGTGGAATTAGCGTTGCATTAGGTGCGGCTATGAGTGGTGCAAAAGCAATGACTGCAAGTAGTGGTCCTGGAATTAGCTTAAAAGCAGAACAAATAGGGCTTGCATACATAGCTGAAATTCCAATCGTAATAGTAAATGTTATGCGTGGTGGTCCATCAACTGGTCTTCCAACTCGTGTTGCTCAAGGCGATTTATTTCAAGCAAAAGCTCCAAGTCATGGAGATATAGCAAGTATTGCTATTGCACCTGCTAGTCTTGAAGAAAGCTATAATCTAACAATAACAGCATTTAATTATGCTAATAAATATTCAACTCCAGTATTTTTATTAATGGACGAAACGGTTGGACATATGAATGGTAAAGCAATTTTACCTGATGTAAAAGATTTAAAAATAGAACCACGCCGTGAATTTACAGGAGACCCAAAAGATTATAAGCCTTATAAGGCTGATATGGATGAACCTGCTACATTAAATCCATTCTTTAAAGGCTATCGTTATCATATAGCTGGTCTTCATCACGGAGATATAGGTTTTCCAACTGAAGATGGCAAAATAGTTGATTATAATATGAGAAGATTAGTTGGTAAGATTAAAAATAAAGTAGATGAATTAGCACTTTATGAAGAATATATGTTAGATGATGCTGATATTTGCATTATTGCTTACGGAAGCGTTGCTCGTGCTGTAAAAGAAGCAATTGCAAGACTTAGAGCACAAGGATTGAAAGTAGGTTTATTTAGACCAATTACTTTATATCCAGTTCATGAGAAAAAAATAGCGCAAGTTTGCTCAAGATTTAAGAAAATTTTAGTAACAGAATTAAATATGGGACAATATTTAGAAGAAATTCAAAGAGCAAGTAAGAGAGATGATTTTGCTAGCTTACATAGAGCTAATGGTCGTCCAATAACTCCAAGTGAAATTGAAGCAAAAGTAAAGGAGAGTTTCTAATGGCTTTTAATTATGATGATTATTTAAGAGTAGATAAAATGCCTACTCAGTGGTGCTGGGGATGTGGTGATGGTGTTGTTTTAAAATGTATTATTAAAGCAATTGCAAAAATGGGTTGGAATATGGATGATGTTTGCGTAGTTAGTGGTATTGGCTGTAGTGGTCGTATGAGCTCATATGTAAATTGTAATACCGTTCATACAACTCATGGTCGTGCATTGGCTTATGCAACTGGTATTAAATTAGCTAATCCAACTAAACATGTAATAGTTGTAACAGGTGATGGCGATACAACTGCAATTGGTGGTAATCATTTAATCCATGCTGCAAGAAGAAATATTGATTTAACTCATATTATGATTAATAACTTTATTTATGGACTTACAAATTCTCAAACAAGCCCAATGACCCCACAAGGATTTTACACGGTTACAGCTCAATTTGGTAATATTGACCCTACATTTGATGCTTGCGAATTAGTAAAAGCAGCTGGAGCTAGTTTTATAGCTCGTGGTAATGTAATTGACGCAGCTAAACTTGAAAATATGATTTATAAAGCAATGGCTCATGAAGGATATAGTTTTATTGATTGCTTTAGTAACTGCCATATTAATTTAGGTCGTAAAAATAAAATGGGCGAAGCTGTTCAAATGCTTGATTGGATAAGTAATCGTTCTGTTGAAAAATCTAAATTTGATAAATTAAGCGATGAAGAAAAAGTTGATAAATTCCCAGTTGGAATTTTATATGAAAATAAAACTAAACCTGAATATTGCAAAGCTTATGAAGAAGTTCGCCGTGCTGCTAAAGAAGGTAGAATGGTTAATTTAAATGCTTTAGGGGGTGCTAAATGAAATTCCAATTAAGATTTGGTGGAGAAGGCGGTCAAGGTGTAATTACTGCTGGTGAGATTTTAGCAGCTGCTTGGATGGAAAAGGGTGGAAGTAGTAAAAAAGGTGCTTATGCTATAAAAGCTAGTACATATACTTCTCAAGTTCGTGGTGGTCCAACTAAGGTTGATATTATTTTAGATGATGAAGAAATATTATTTCCTTATGCAGTTGAAGGCGAAATTACTTTTATGCTTTCAACTGCTCAAAAAGGCTATTCTGGTTTTAAAGATGGTGTTTGTGAAGGTGGAATAATAGTAGTTGAGCCAAATCTAGTAAAACCAAGTGAAGAAGATAGAAAGAAATTTAAAATATTTGAAATTCCAATCATTACAATAGCTAAAGATGAAGTTGGCAATGTGGCTACTCAATCAGTTGTTGCGCTTGCAATTGCGGTATATATGAGCAAATGTATGGATACTGATGTTGTAAAAGAAGTTATGTTAAGTCATGTGCCACCAAAAACTCGTGATGCAAATGCTAAGGCTTATGATTTAGGTATAAAATACGCTAAAAAAGCTTTAGGAGAATAATTTTAAGCCCTTTATAGGGCTTAAATATTAATTATTTAATAAAAATTTAATATTAATCTTTAAATTATTAAAAAATATACTTTATTTTTCTTTTTAATAAATTCTTATTATAATTACTTACTTTTTGAAAAGGAGATGTTATGACTAAGGATAAAATTCCTTTAGCTATTTTATGTATATTAATAGCTATTTCATTTGTATTTATTCCGGTTCCTGAAAGTCTAATTTCTATTAAACAAGCTGCTTTATTAAAGGCTCATTCTGATTTTTCAGAACAAAAATTATTAGAATTAAGCTTATTTGATGCAAGACTTTCTTGGATATATTTAGGTTGTTTTATAGCTACTGTTTTATGTATTATTTTAAAAGTAATGCCACTTGGTGCAGTTAGCTTAATATCTATTGCTTTTATAGCAATTTCTACAATTAGTGTTAGTGCTGATATTAGTGGAGCTGCTAGAAGTAAGGCTGCTATTAAAGATGCTTTAAGTGCATTTTCTAATAGCTTAATATGGCTTATTGTAATATCTATTATGCTCGCTCGTGGTATTATCAAAACTGGTCTTGGAAGAAGATTAGCATTTTATTTTTTAAGCATATTTGGTAAAAAAACTTTAGGTATAGGATATTCAATTGCTTTAAGCGAAGTGTTTTTAGCTCCGATTACTCCATCAAATACTGCAAGGGGCGGTGGTATAATTAATCCAATAGTTCAATCAATTGCTAAAGCTCTAGGTTCAGAGCCAAATAATGGCAGTGCAAATAAAGCAGGAACATATCTTAGCCTTGTAAATTATCAATCAAATCCAATTACATCTGCTATGTTTATTACCGCAACTGCACCAAATCCATTGGTAGTAAAACTAATTTCAGATGCAACTAATGCAAATATTAGTATTACTTGGGGGCAATGGGCTTTAGGAATGTTTGTTCCTGGAATGTGTGCGATATTGCTTATGCCATTAGTGATTTATTTTTTAAGCCCACCTGAACTTAAAGAAACACCTGATGCAAGAGAATTAGCTAAAAAAGAATTAGCTGCTATGGGTAAATTTAGCTTAGATGAAAAAATTATGCTTAGTATTTTTGGATTATGCTTATTCTTATGGGCTGGAATGCCTAGTAATTTTGCTAATTGGTTTGGTTTTAGCGAATATGCAAAGGCTTTGACATTTGATCCTGCTAGTGTGGCGGCTTTAGGACTTGCAATTGCGCTTTTAACTGGTGTTTTAAAATACGATGAATTATTAGCAGAAAAGACAGCTTGGGATACATTAGTATGGTTTGCTGCTTTAATTATGCTTGCTACTATGCTTGATAAATTAGGTTTAGCTGCATTTTTAGGACAAGAGTTAAAAATGGCAGCTTCATCTTTAGGGCTTAGCGTAACTTTTGTAATGATATTTTTTACTTTAGCGTTTTTATATTCGCACTATTTTTTCGCAAGCACAACGGCTCATATTTCAGCAATGTTTTTAGTATTTTATAAAACAGGGCTTGATTTAGGAGCACCACCTATGCTATATGCTTTTATGTTAGCAGCTGCAGGAAATATTATGATGGCACTTACGCATTATGCTACAGGGACTGCTCCTGTTGTATTTGGTAGTGGTTATGTTAGTCTTAATAAATGGTGGATAATAGGTTTTATTGTAAGTGTTATTGATATAGCAGTTATGATTTGTGTTGGCTTAGTATGGTGGAAGATATTAGGCTTTTATTGATTTAAGAATTTGAAATAGGAAATTCCTATTTCAAATTCTAAACACAAAATTATTAATAAACTTCCACATATACCATACCATCATCAGTATATCTTGCACTATAGTCTAACCATATCTCTTTAATTATACTAAAATTTTCAGTTTCTTTTAATATGAGTTTGTTTGTACAATTTATCTTTTTTGCTTCTTTATCAATTTTATTAGTCATAAAACTTGAATATGAAATATCATAAGCATCTAATGTTTTTGATTGTTCTAATAAAATTTCAGTTAAAAGTTGTGTTACTTCTTTATCATCACAACTAGGTATAGAACCACAACCTATACAAAATGCACTAACTACAATTAAAGAAAAATATATTTTTTTCACGATATATCCTTATATAATTTGTAAAATTTGTTGATAGTTGTATTGTCTAACTTTTTTGCCAATATTTATAATATCAATAATCCACCATATAATTCCTATTGCAAACATACAAGTAATGAATTTGAGTATAAAAATAAGTATGCCTAAACCAATAGAGCCAAGATAAAATCTATCTACATAAAGCATAGCACATATAATTCCAGTAGTAGGATTTTTAAGCTTTGCAGCAAGTAGTTTGTCTGAAAAGTTTTTTCTTTCAGCATCGCTCATTCTCTCTAACTTTTCTCTTAAATTAATTACAGCCATTCCGTCTTTTGGCAACTTGTCTTGAATACTCATTAAAATACTATTCGTATCCATTTACACTCCTTAATAAAAAATTAAAGCCATATAATACCCCCCCCCAATCTTAAAAGTTGCTTAAAATAATTTTAAAATATTTAAAACAAAAATTATCTTATTTAAGCTACAATGAAACTATATTTTAATTTTAAGGAGAAGTTATGAAAAAAGTTGGTATTTTTTATGCTACAAAAGGTGGTACTACTAAAGCTTTTGCAGAGCAAATCGCAGCAAAAATTGGTGCTGATGTTATAAATATTAAAGATGTTGAAATAAACGCATTATCAGAATATAAAACTTTAATCTTAATGAGTTCAAGCTATTTTTTTGGTGCTTTGGCTGATGATTGGGGAAGTAAAGTAAAATTATTAAATACTATTGATTTTAGCGATAAAAATGTAGCTATCGTTGGTGTTGGCGGACAAGAAAGACATCCTGATAGTTTTTGCTCTGGTGTAGCTGATTTTTATGATAAATTAGCTTTTAGTGGAGCAAGATTTATAGGCGAAGTTTGCTCAAGTGATTATAACTACACATTCTCAAGATTACAATTTGGAAAAGCTTTAAGAGGACTTTGCCTTGATAAAGCTGATGGAGATAAAAACGAAGCAAGAATTAATGCTTGGGTTGAAAATATTAAAAAATATTTATAATTTTTAGGAAGCTAAGCTTCCTTTTTGCAATGTTGGCATTTTTTAAACACTTATATTTGATATTTATTTTTAGACTTTGTTATGATAAAAAAGCTAATTTTTTATTATTTTTATTTCAATTAGTTTCAGCGTTTTTTGTTTTTGTAACTTTTATTGTGATAGTTTTATATAGCTTAGAATACATAAGCGATCATACAAAAAATCTTAATGAACTTAAAAAGGCTGAAGGTGTATTGTATGATATAGAAAAGATAGTTTATAAGAAAATATTTAGGAGTAGAACTGATTACATAATATGGCATTATAAAATGATTGATAATAATAAAAATCACAAAACTTTTATAGCAAGAGAAGATAAAAGTTATGCAAAAAATCTTATAGGGCAAAAAGTAGCTATTTACTATGTTCCTAGCGTATTTTATCCAGAAATAAGGCAATTAGAATCAAATGGCTTTATTTATGAGAGATACAAAGTAAGAGATAATTATGAAGATTTAAAATATATTTTCCCATTTTTTATGTTTTTTGCGAGTATATTTTATATGCTAAATATTAAAGGCAAATACCCTGATGATTATGAATTACCATTACTTAAACATAGTATAAGGCTGAAGACTTTTAATAAATATTTTTTGATTTTATTAATTTGGTTTATTTTTATAATCGCAGCGTTTAAATATAGTGATGAAATTATTATAATGTATTTTTTAATTATTTTAAATCCTATAATTACGCTAGTTTTTGAGCTAAAATTTAATTTAATCAAAATTAATTTTTATGATGATTTTTTAGAATTTGAATATGGATTTTTCTTATTTAAAGTCAAGTATAAGAAAATAAAATATATAGATTATCAAGGAATTTATATTCAAACTAAATATATTAATTTTATTATTAATACAAATAAATTGAGCGAAGATGATTTGGATTATTTAGCTATAAGTTTAAAAAATAATTCCTAATTAATTAAATTAGGAATTATGAAAAATTTAATTATGAAAATAAACCATTAACACTTTCATTATGATAAACACGGCGAATAACTTCCCCAAATAAAGGTGCAACACTTAAAACTGTTATTTTTTTACATTCTTTTGCTAGCGGTATAGTATCGGTTACTATTAATTCATCTAAAGCACCATTTTCTATCCTATCATATGCTGCTCCACTTAAAACAGGATGTGTGCAACAAGCAATTACACTTTTAGCTCCTAATTTTTTAAATACTTCAGCAGCTTTAACAATAGTTCCTGCAGTATCAATCATATCATCAACTATAATTACATCTTTACCATTTACATCGCCAATTACATTCATAACTTCGCTTTCATTAGCTTTTTCACGGCGTTTATCAACAATAACAAGTTCTAAATCTAGTGCTTTTGCAACAGCTCTTGCACGAACAATTCCACCTGTATCAGGACTTGCAACTACTGCTTTACTTAAATCTCTTTGTTTTAAATGTTCGTTAAAAATAATACTTCCGTATAAATTATCAACAGGGATATTAAAAAATCCTTGAATTTGACCTGCATGTAAATCAATAGTAGCTACACGGCTAATTCCTGCAGTTTGCATTAAATCAGCCACTAATTTTGCACTAATTGGAACTCTAGGAGCTGCTTTTCTATCTTGTCTAGCATATCCAAAATAAGGAATTACAGCAGTGATTGAATTAGCTGAACTTCTTTTTAATGCGTCAGTTAATATTAATAATTCCATTAAATTATCATTCGCTGGCGCGCAAGTGCTTTGGATAATAAATACATCTTTACCACGCACACTTTCTCCAATTTGAACGCTAATTTCTCCATCACTAAAACGCTTAACTCCAGCATCGCTTAATTTACAATCTAATCTTTGAGCGACTTTATTGGCAAATTGAATATTTGCAGAACCCGAAAAAATGGTATAACCTCTCATAAAATAACCTTTCTAAATTAATAAAATGAGCTATTATATCTTAAAAAACTTATTTGTAAATTTGTTACAAAAAGTAACATATTGTTAAAAATATTACGATTATTCTTAATCTTGTTGTTATTATATGCTAAATTCAGCATTTAAAATTAAAATATTAAAATCTTATCACGAAAGGAAAATTATGGAATTTACACCTAATTTTAACCCACTTGGCAATATTTGGTTAAGTGCATTTGTAGCATTTTTACCTATACTTTGCTTTTTTCTTTGCCTAGTGGTTTTTAAGACAAAAGGTTATGTGGCAGGTTTTTTAACTGTTGTTACAGCCATTCTTGTTGCAGTTTTTGCTTATAAAATGCCGTTAAATGCTGCATTTGCTAGTATTATAGTAGGTTTTACTACTGGTATTTGGCCTATTGCTTGGATTATAATAGCAGCTATTTTTCTTTATAAGCTTTCAATTAAATCAGGTCAATTTGAAGTAATTAAACAAAGTATTATGACAATTACGCCTGATCATCGTATTCAAGTAATCATCATTGGATTTTGTTTTGGAGCATTTTTAGAAGGTGCTATTGGATTTGGTGGCCCTGTTGCAATTACCGCTGCTTTACTTGTTGGTTTAGGTCTTAGACCATTACAAGCAGCTGGATATTGTATGATAGCAAACACAGCTCCTGTTGCATTTGGTGCTATTGGTATTCCAATTATTGCAATGGCTCAAGCTGTTGGAATACAACAACATGAAGTTGCTGCTATGGTTGGTAGAATTTTACCTCCGTTTAGTTTTTGTATTCCATTTTTTATAGTATTTTTAATGGATGGTATGAAAGGTATTAAAGAAACTTTCCCTATTGTATTTGTTGCAGCTATTTCTTTTGCTATAGCACAATTTTTATCAGCAAACTTCTTAGGTGCTGAATTACCTGATATTATTTCAGCTATTGTTTCTTTAGTAGCTACTGCTGTTGCTGCAAAAACATTTAAACTTAAAAATATTGTAAGATTTGATGATAAAAAAGATTTTAGCGATGTAAAAACTTTAAGCATCAAAGAAATTGTTTATGCTTGGTCACCTTTCTTATTATTAATTGTATTTGTTGTTATATGGACTCAAGGTTGGTTTAAATCATTATTTGGAACTGATGCAGCTTTAGCATTTACAAATCTTAAATTATCATTTGCTAGTTTAGGTGATTTAGCAGTTATTAAACCATCACTTGTAGAAGGTGGAAAAGCAGGAACTCAACCTTTAGGACTAGGAATTCCGTTAATCAACACTCCAGGAACAGCTATTTTATTTGCTGCAATTGCAAGTATATATATTTTAAAAGTAAAAGCTAGTGATGCTAAAGTATGCTTTAATGATACTTTAAGAGAAATGGCGTTTCCTATTTTAACTATTGGTTTAGTTGTTGGTTTTGCAAAAATTACTGATTATAGTGGAGCTAGTGGAACATTAGGAATTGCATTATCACAAACTGGTGGAGCATTTACATTCTTCTCTCCTGTAATTGGTTGGATTGGAGTATTCTTAACAGGTTCTGATACAAGTGCAAACCTTTTATTTGGTTCTTTACAACAAGTTACAGCTCATCAATTAGGATTTCATGACACATTATTCTTAGCAGCAAATAGTGCAGGTGGTGTTGTTGGTAAAATGATATCTCCACAAAGTATTGCAGTTGCTTGTGCTGCTGTTGGCCTTGTAGGACGCGAGAGTGAGTTGTTTAAATACACAGTTAAATACTCAATAGCTATGATAATAATTATAGGAATTTGGGTAAGCTTAATTGCATATTTTATGCCTGGAATTATACCACCTAGTATTCCTTTAGCTAAATAATTATGCTTAGTTTAAAAAGGTTAATTAAAAAAAATCTAGGAATATATTTTATGGTTATTGCTAGTTTTGCATTTGCACTCATGGGGTGCTGTGCAAAACTACTTGCAAATACTATGCCTAGTGTAGAAATAATGTTTTTTAGAAATGTTATTGGAGTTATTTTTATAGCTTATTTGATTTATAAAATTCCACATAAAAAATCAGGTGGTAAATTCTCTTTATTGTTTTTTCGTGGTTTAATAGGAACTATTTCTTTATATTTTTTCTTTTATAATGTCGCTAATATTTCTTTAGGCGGTGCTTTTGCTTTTCAAAAAACAAATCCACTTTTTGTAGCATTAATTGCATTTTTGTTTTTTAAAGAGCAGTTAGGATTTAAAAGTATTTTATATTTATTATTAGCTTTTGGTGGTGTAATGTTAATAATTCAACCATTTGCACCTGAACATTTACATAGTGGTTTTGATATTAAAAACTCAATTTTAGGTGTTTTAAGTGGTTTAACAGCAGCGCTTGCTTTAACAAGTGCTAGGGAATTAGGAAAGTTTTACAATACTGAAGTTATAGCATCAAGTTTTTTTATACTAGGAACAATTTTACCTATATTATCTATGCTAGGCGGAGAGTATTTAAATGAGAGTATTATTAGGCATTTTGATTTTGCTTTTGCTACATTTGTAATGCCTGTTGGATATAAAATATGGATTTTAATTATTTTAATGGGCTCTTTATCGATTCTATACCAAATATATGTAACAAAAGCCTATAAAGCAGCTAAAAAGGCTGGGGTTGTAGCTGGAGTTGGATATATTGATGTTGTATTTACTTTATTTTTAGGAATACTTTTAGGAGATGATTTACCAAGTTTTGTAGTTTTAACAGGTATAATCTGCGTTTTAATAGGTGGTATAGGAATAAGTTTAAGTAAGGATAATAAAAAATGAGAAAAATAATATTATTTGCAGGACCTTGCGTTATAGAAAGTCCTGAAATTGTTACAGAAGTTGCAAAAAGATTAGAAAAAATTGCAAAACATCCACAAATTGATTTTTATTTTAAATCAAGTTTTGATAAAGCAAATCGCACAAGTTTAGATAGTTTTAGAGGACCTGGACTTGAAAAAGGTTTGCAGATTTTAGCTGATATAAAATCTAAATTTGGATATAAAATAATTACAGATATTCACGAGAGTTATCAAGCTGAAATTGCAGCTCAAGTTGTTGATACTCTTCAAATTCCAGCTTTTTTATGCAGACAAACTGATTTATTAGTTGCAGCTGCTAAAACTAAAGCTATTGTAAATATCAAAAAAGGTCAATTTTTAAACCCAAGTGATATGAAATATAGCGTAGCAAAAGTAGCACAGACTAGAGGGTATGATTATAAAACCAACGATGAAAGTTTTTTTGCTTGCTCTGATATTGGAGAATTATCATATAAAGATTTAAAAGACGAAGATTTTTCAAAAGCTCATCAAATGGCAAGAGAAGCTGGTGTTTTAGCGGTTGAGCGTGGAACTAGTCTTGGATATGGGAATTTAGTTGTTGATATGAGATCTCTTAAAATTATGAGAAATTTCGCACCTGTTATATTTGATGCTACACATAGCGTTCAAATGCCTGGAGCAGCAGGTGGTAAGAGTGGTGGAGATAGCTCTTTTGTATTGCCTTTAGCAAGAGCTGCTGCTGGAGTTGGCGTTGATGGATTTTTCTTTGAAACACATTTTAATCCGTGTGAAGCTTTATGCGATGGACCTAATATGGTAGCTACTAGCAAATTAGAAGAGAAAATTAATTTATTATTGAAAATATTAAATAAGGAATAAGTATGAATATTATTGAAGGACAATTAAAATTAAATGGTAATGAGAAATTTGCCATAATAAACGCTAGATTTAATAGTTTTATAACTGATAAATTAGTTGAAGGTGCTAAAGATGCTTTTGTTCGTTTTGGTGGAAATGAAAAGAATTTAGATTTAATTTTAGTTCCTGGTGCTTTTGAATTACCTTATGCTTTAAAACAAGCAGTGAAGAAAAATTATGATGGAATAGTGGTTTTAGGTGCTGTTATTCGTGGAGATACCCCACATTTTGATTATGTATCAGCAGAATGCACTAAGGGTGTTGCGGCTATAACTTTAGCAAATGATATTCCAATTAGTTTTGGTGTTCTTACAACAAACACTACAGAGCAAGCTATGGATAGAGCAGGAATTAAAAGTGGCAATAAAGGTTATGAAGCTATGGTAACTACTATTGAAATGCTAAATTTACAAAGAGTTCAAAATGGCAACTAGACATCAAGCTAGAAAAACAGTTGTAAGTTTATTGTATTCATTTGATTATGTTCAAAATAGTGAGCATGTAAATGATTATTTAGAAGAGCATAAAATAAGAAATGCTATTCGTGAATGGGCTTTAGAATTATTTAACGGCGTTCAAGCAAATCTATTAAAAATAGATGAGTGTTTAAAAGGTATTTTAGAAAGCAATGAAGTTAGTAATTTAGGTGGTATGGAAAAAGCTATTTTAAGACTTGGTGTTTATGAATTGCTTTTTACAAAAACAGATAAAGCTGTTGTTATAAATGAAGCTATTGAACTAGCTAAAGAATATGCAAGTGATAATGCACCTAAGCTTATTAATGGTGTATTAGATAAAGTTAGAAATTAATTTTAAATTAGCTAATATTTTTTATATTAGCTAATTACTCGTTGAATATTTTAATAGATATTTTTATATTTTATTTTCCAAATTAAATTCCTAATAGTTTTATGATATTTATTAAAATAATCAAAAAGGATAAATATGGAAAATGTTTTAATGCTAATGATAGGGGTATCAATATTATTAGCTTTTATAGTAATCATTGCTTTTATTTGGGGTTTTAAAAATAAACAATTTACCGAAAATAATGGCTTTTTAGAATTAAATGATAGTGAAGAAGCATTAAATGATGCAATTATTTTAGAACAAAGAAAAATGGAATTAAAAAATATGAAAAAGGCTTTATTTTTAGATAGAGATGGAGTAATTAATAAGGATTTTTCTTATGTTTATGAATTAGAAAAATTAGTATTTATGCCTAATATTTTTGAGATAGTTAAATTCTTTCAAGATAAAGATTATTTGATTTTTATAATTACAAATCAAAGTGGAGTAGGGCGTGGGTATTTTACAAAAGAGCAAATGGATATTTTTAACGAAGCTATTTTAAATGAGTTTAAAAATCATAAAATTAATATAAGTAAAATTTATTCTTGTTTGCATATACCTAGTGATAATTGTGAATGTAGAAAACCAAAAGCTGGTCTTATTTTACAAGCAGCTAAAGAATTTAATTTAGATTTATTTAATTCAATTTTTATAGGTGATAAAGTAAGTGATATGCAAGCGGCTATAAATGCAAATATTAATAATCGTTATTTGTTTAATGAAGATTTAAAAGAATTTGAATATTGTAAAAAAGTGAATAATTTATTAGATATAAAAAAGGACTATGAATGAAAAATATTAAAGCTTTAGTAATTGGAGATTTAATACACGATATTTATGTTTTCGCAAATTGCACTAGAATTAGTCCAGAAGCACCAGTTCCAGTAATCACTCCTAAAAGTGAGAAAAAAGTCTTAGGTGGTATGGCAAATGTTGCTAATAATCTTGCAAAATTAGGTGCAAATGTTAGTATTTTAAGTGTTATTGGAGATGATGATAGTGCTAGATTTATTGAAAACGAATTGCAAAAACAAAATATAACTTGCCATATAATTAAGCAAAAAGATAGAAAAACTTCTACAAAAACTCGTATTTTTGGCTCAAATCAACAAATTGTTAGAATAGATATAGAAAGCACAGAGCAAATTAGCGATAAATTAGCTGATGAATTATTTGATAAAATACGCAATGATAAATATGATGTAATTATTTTTAGTGATTATGATAAAGGAGTTGTTAGTCCTTATTTAGCACAAAAAATAATTAAATTTGCAAAAGATAGCAATACTTTAAGCCTAGCAGACCCTAAGAAAGATTTTTATAAGTTTAAAGGCATAGATTTAATAACACCTAATTACAAAGAAGCTTGTGAATTTTTAGGTAATTTTAATGAATATGATGATGATATATTATTAAAATCATTAGAAAAATTACAAAAAGAATTGGATTTAAAAATACCATTAATTACTTTAGGTAGCAATGGAATTGCTGCTGTTTATGATAATAAATTAAATCGCCATTATGCTTTAGCTAAAGAAGTTTTTGATGTAACCGGTGCTGGAGATAGCGTGATTTCATCATTATCATTTTTCTTAGCGAATGATTTTAATATTAGTAAAAGTATAGATTTAGCTAATAAAGCTGCTGCTATTGTTGTAGGTAAGATAGGGGCTGTTAGCGTAGGGCTTGATGAGATTATAAATTTTGATAATGAATTTTATAAATTTAAAAATATAGATGAGATTAAACAACTTAGTAAAGGTAAAAAAATAGTTTTTACCAATGGCTGTTTTGATATTTTGCATTACGGGCATCTTAGTTATTTAAGAGCAGCTAAGGAGTTAGGAGATATTTTAGTTGTTGGTTTAAATTCTGATGAAAGTATTAAGAGATTAAAAGGTGAAAATAGACCAATTAATAATATAATGACTAGAAAAGCTATGATGTGTGCTTTAGAATTTGTAGATTATGTTTGTGAATTTAGTGAAGATACGCCAATTAATTTAATTAAAACTTTAGAGCCTGATATATTGGTAAAAGGTGCTGATTATGAAGGAAAAGAAGTTGTTGGCTCATCATATGCAAAAGAAGTAAAATTAATAGAATTTAAAACAGGATATTCAACCACAAATATTATAGAAAAAATAAAGGAGTTATATGTTAAATAAATTAAAAAATGAGTTAAACGAGCACAAAAAAGCTTATGATAATATTAATGAAGAATATTTAAAAGATATTATTCAAGTAGCTGATATTATAAAAAAAGCTTTGGAAAATGGTAAAAAATTATTGATTTTTGGCAATGGTGGTAGTGCTGCAGATGCCCAACATTTTGCAGCCGAACTTAGTGGAAGATATAAATGTGAGCGTAATGGTCTTAGTGCTATTGCACTTAGCACAGATACTTCAGCACTAACTGCAATCGGTAATGATTATGGCTATGAATATGTGTTTAGTAGACAAGTAAATGCTATTGCTAAAAGTGAAGATATAGTGTTTGGTATAAGCACTAGCGGGACTAGTAAAAATGTTATTTTAGCACTTGAAGAAGCTAGAAAAATTGGTTGCAAATGCGTTTTATTAGCTAGTGAAAAATTAGAAAATAGCCCGTATTTTGCCCTAAAAGCACCTAGTAAGGATACGCCAAGAATACAAGAAATTCATATTTTCACAATACATTGTATTTGTGAAATACTAGATAATTATTTTAAAGATAAATAAGGTTTGAGCTTAAAGCTCAAACTAAATTATGATTTTTAGCTAGCCTTAATGCTTTTGTAAATTCTTTTAATTGTTTAATATTTCCTATGCTAATTCTATTTAATAAAGGATAATTATCTATAGGTCTTCCAACTATTATCTCGCATTCTTTCATAAAATCAGCATATTTTGTGCTTTTAATTTCGTGTAAAATAAAGTTAGTATGAGATTTAAAATATTTTATATTTAAAGTTTCAAATTCATTTTCTAATAAAGCTTTATTATCGTTAATAATTTTTCTTGTAGTTTTTGCAAAGTCTTTTTGTTTTAGGGCAAAAATCGCACACTCTAAAGCAAAAGCATTAATAGCATCAGGACTAAAAAAATCTTTTAAAATTGATATTAATCTAGTGTGAGCTATCCCATATCCAACTCTTAAACCTGCTAATGAATACATTTTAGAAAATGTTCTAATATGTAAAATATTTGGATTTTTTGCAAATTCTAAACTATAAAAATCATCAGCAAATTCACAATAAGCCTCATCTAAAAGCATATATACATTATCTTTACAAATTGAGTTTAATTCATTTAAATCTTTTTTGCTTAGCATTAGGCCTGTTGGATTGTTTGGATTTACAAGATAGATTATATTTATTTTATTTGGGATTATTTTTATTTTATTTATATCAAAATTAAACTCGCTATCTAAGTAAAACCCATCAATACTATAACCTATATTTTTAGCATAATAAAGTGTTAAGTCAAAAGTAGGTAATGGTGATATTAAATGAACATTGGAATTTGAATATTTATAAAATGCTAAAAGGCTCATATAAATAACATTACTTGAGCCATTACCTAGAATAAAATTATCACTTTTTAAATTATAAAAATTAGCTAATTCATCTAATAATTTATAATTTTTATCAAAAGAATACTTATTAAATTCAACACTATTAATTATCTCTTTAATATCTAAAGTATTACAGGTATTTTCGTTTTTGCTTAAATCAATCATATATTTTTAAATAGATTTTCAAGATTTGCTTTTGCTTCTTCTGAGCTTATATGATTTTCTGCTTCAGTGCCAACTTCAATTAATTCAATATTAAGTCCTGTTAGCATATTGCATAACCTAATATTAATTCCTTGCTTACCTATAGCTTTACTTTTTTGGTCGTGATTTATTACAACCTTAGCTATGTCGTTATCAATCGTAACTGAATTAATAATTGCAGGTGCTAAAGCACGAGAAACTACAATAGCTTGTTCGTTAGAATACTCTATACAATCTATATTTTCGCCATTTAATTCTTTACTAATAGCATTAATTCTAACACCTTTTGTTCCAACGCTAGCACCTACAGCGTCAATATTGATTGAGTTAGCTTTTAATAAAACTTTAGCTCTTTCGCCAGGAATTCTAGCGCAATTAATAATTTCTATAGCACCATCTTTAATCTCTGGAACTTCAAGCATTAAAAGTGCATTTAAAAATTTAGGAGAAGTTCTTGAAATTTCAACTTTTAAGCCTAGTTTTTTATCAACACTAACTTTTCTAATAACTGCTTTTAATACATCACCAACTTTAAATTTTTCGCCTTTTATACGATTTTTTCTAGGTAATACTGCTCTAATTTCATCAAATTCTATGAAAGTATTTTCATCATTATCAACAAATACTACCGTTCCAAAAATTAATCTATCAACCATACTTTGGTATTTTTCAAATAATTTTTCTTCTACAAGTCTTTGCACATTATATTCTAATTCTTTATAAAGCCAATTTATTGCAGTTCTATCAAGATTTGCAAAAGATATTTCATATTTTAAAGTATCTCCGATTTCTACTTCACTTGATTCTAATTTTGCTTTATCAAGGCTAATATATTTACTCTCATTATTAGCTAATTCATCATTATTTGCAACAACTACTAGATTTTGATATACACAAAGAGTTTTTTTAACATCTACACTAAATTCTTTATCATCACCAAAAAGTCTTTTAGCAGTATTTGTAATAGCTTTTACTACACGCTCACTTACTTCTTCTATTGGCAATGATTTCTCATTCGCAATTGATTCTATTATATCTACTATTCTTTCCAAGATTTTACCTTTAATTGAAGTTTGAAGACTATTATTATATAAAAAATAACTTTTAATAAGTTTAATGAAAGAACTTTTTGTTATTATTTTATTTTTTTAATTTAAAAAAGGATATGAGATGAAATTTAAATTAGCAAAACAAACTTTAAATTCAAAACCAAAAGAAGTTACTATTGAAGAAGTTATAAAAATACTTGAAGAAAAAAAGGTTATATTTTTAGACCATTCAAATTCTAGTGAAGATATTACAAAATTAGTTGAAAAATTAAATAATTTTAAGGTATATGTAAATACGGTTAAATATGGTTTAGTAGAAGATGAATTTATTTATGAGGTACATATACTTTGAGTAAAAAATTATATATAGAAACTTTAGGCTGTGCAATGAATGTTCGCGATAGTGAGCGTATGATTGCAGAGCTTACCACTAAAGAAGGTTATGAAGTAACTACAGATAAAAAAGAAGCTGATTTAATATTAATAAATACTTGTAGTGTGCGTGAAAAACCAGTCCATAAGCTTTTTAGTGAAGTAGGTGGTTTTTTAAAAGAGAAAAAAGAAGGAGCAAAAATAGGTGTTTGTGGTTGCACGGCTTCACATTTAGGTAGCGAGATTTTTAAGCGTGCTCCACAAGTTGATTTTGTGTTAGGTGCAAGAAATATTAGCCGTATAACAGAAGCAATTAAAACTCCAAAATTTATAAGTAATGATATAAATTACGATGAAAGCGATTTTGCTTTTGCTGATTTTAGAAATAGTATTTATAAAAGCTATGTAAATATTATGATAGGTTGTGATAAGCATTGTGCTTATTGTATCGTCCCACACACTCGTGGTGATGAGCTAAGCATTCCAAAAAATATTATTTTAAATGAAGTAAAAAAAGCCGTTAGTAACGGAGCTAGTGAAGTATTTTTGCTAGGACAAAATGTAAATAATTATGGTAAAAGATTTTCAAGTAACCATCCTAAAATGGATTTTTCAGATCTTTTAAATGAGATTAGCGAGGTTGATGGGCTTGAAAGGATTAGATTTACTAGCCCACACCCACTTCATATGGATGATAAGTTTTTAGAAACTTTTGCAAAAAATCCTAAAATTTGTAAAAGTATGCATATGCCTTTACAAAGTGGTAGCACAAGTATTTTAAAAGCTATGAAGCGTGGTTATACTAGAGAATGGTTTATAAATAGGGCTTTAAAATTAAGAGAATTAGTTCCAAGTGCTAGTATATCAACAGATATTATCGTGGCATTTCCTGGTGAGAGCGATGAAGATTTTGAATTAACACTTGATGTAATGAGAAAAATTAGATTTGAGCAAATTTTTTCATTTAAGTATTCTAAAAGACCACTAACACCTGCAGCAACAATGCCAAATCAAATTCCTGAAAATATAGCAAGTGCAAGGCTAACTAAATTACAAAGTTTATACAATGAAATTTTAGATGAGATTAGTGCAGCACAATTAAATAAAACTTATAAAGTATATTTTGAAGAATTAAGAGAAAATCAAACTATAGCAGGAAGAAGTGATAATAATTTCTTAATAGTTGTAAATGGTAGCGAAGAATTGCTTGGAAAAATGGTTGATGTAAAGATTACAAAGACTTCTAGGACAACCCTTTATGGCGAAATACAAAGTTAAAATTTTAGCTTTTATAATATTTATACTTTTAAATATTATTTATTTAACTTGTAAAAAAAGATTTTATGGAGAAAAAACTTTACCTAAAGAGCCTTGCATAGTACTTTTTTGGCATGGAAAACTTACTATGATGGCTTTTATTTTTGCTTATATGAAGAAAAATGGTTATAAAAAAAAGCCTTATGTATTAATAAGTAATCACAAAGATGGAGAATTAATTGCTAGTGTTATGAAATACTTTAATATAAATGCTGTTAGGGGTAGCACTTATGATTCTCCAGTTAAAGCATTGCTTGAAATTAAAAGTCTTTTAGGACAAGGTCATGATGTATATATTACTCCTGATGGACCTAGAGGACCTTATCATAGTATTTCAGCAGGTTCTTATAAAATAGCTTTAAAATATAAAATTCCTACGATTATTTTTGATAATGCTGCAAGTAGATTTTATAGGGCTAAAAGTTGGGATAAGATGATTTTAGCTAAGCCATTTTCTACAATTGCTTATATTATTTCAAAACCGATATTATTAGATGAAGAAAATTCTGTTAATTTAATAAATAAGGAATTTAATAAACTAGAGCTTAAATTAAATGAAGAAGGTTTTTATGTTTAATATAAGAAAATACCTATCAACTATTTTTATTAATTTAGTAATTAAGGATAAAAGTTGTAGTATAGAAGCTTATTCTGTTAAAAATGAAAAAATTATTAAAATTCATCAAAGAACTTTTATTGAAGAAGATAAAAATAAATTACTAAAATATATAAAAACCTTAATTGATAATCATTATTTTACTTATGTTTCACTTTTATTTACTAGTATCGGTCAAGGAATGGTGCCGACAATTAATAAAACAGATTTACAAAAATTTGGTGTTGATAGCAGTGCTGTTAATTTAAAAATCTTTGATAACTCGTTTTTGTATGCGGCAAAAACTGAATTAATTAATGCTGATATTGTTTTTGATGAATTGCAAGTGGATTTAATTTATTCTCCTTTTAGTATATTGTTTAAGCTAATTCAAGATAAAAAATCAGATGGTTTTGTATTTGATGGCATAAGTTTATTTGTGTTAAAATACGGAGAATTCATTACTTTAATGATTTATGATGGTAAAAAATTTAAATTTGGTAGTTATTTTGAGCTTAAAATTAACAAAGATAACGAAGAAGACCATCAATCTTTAGAATTAGAAGAAGAAATTGAATTAGATAGCAATAACGATACATTAGAAGAACTTGATTTTGATGAATTTGATAATGTAAAGGTTGATGATAATTTTGATTTAGGAGCTGATTTAAATTCTGATTTGAATGAAAATTTACAATCATTTAGCTTGGATATGCAAATATTTGAATATATAAATAGTGCGATTAAAGAATTTTATAATAACAATATTTATGATAGTGATTTTATTAATAATATTATTATATTTGAACACGAAAAAAGCTCTAAAGCTATGCATTCTTATATTGAAAGTGAATTATTAATAAAGCCTATTGTATATACAATTGATATATTTAAGGAAATGTTAAAATTAAGCAGTAATGATTTAGGAGCAAAAATTGATATATAGTCTTAAAAATGCTGAACAAAAACCTATATTAAATAAATTTAATAAATTATGCTTTTATTTTTTAATCTTCATTATTTTTGTAATTATATTTTTTGCTGTATTTATAAAAATAAAACAAGAATTAGCATATAGCGACGCACAACAAGCCAAAGAAAATAGTGATAAAATGATAGAATTAATAGGAAAAAATAGGAATGAAATTATTTTAAATAAAGAATATATAGCTTTAGTAAGTGATATACAAGCTTCTAATATAAATTTAAAAAAGAGTATAAAAAATTTATTTGACTTAGTTCCTGATAGTATAGTTTTAAATGAAGTTTTAATGGAGCAAAAAAGCTTATTGATTAAAGGAATTACTCCAACAAAAGAAATTTATAATAATTTATTGCAAACACCGCTTCAAAGTATTTTTGAAACATCAAAAACTAATTTTATACAATTAAATTCTGGTTGGTATAACTTTGTAAGCATTAACACTATTGAAAATTCTGAGGGTTTTAATGAATAAAGATAATAGTATGAGTAAAATTGATATAGTAAAGTTGCTATTATGGTTGAGTATATTTTTGATTACTATTTTTACTCTTAGTGCTTTGCTTATAATTCCAAGTGTAAATAAATTAAAAGTTGCAAATGAAGTTTTAAGCTCTTCAAATTCAAAATTTCAGCAAAATAAAGCAAAAAATGAAAGTATTGAAAGACAATTAAATGATTATTTATCAGAAAATAAAACCAATTTAGCAAAAATTCATAATGAATTTGATATTGAAAAATTTAAAAATCATTGCAAGACTTTTTTTGATGAAGTGAATTTAGATAAGAATTTAGATTTTAGCGAAGATTATGTAAGCTATCAGTTATCAGTAAGCACAAAAATAACAAGTCCAACTATTTTTTATGATTTCATAGATTCTTTAGATAATTTTCCAAATATTTTACGAGTTCATTTCCCAATAGTTTTAAAATCTGATAAGAATTTAATAAAAGCACAATTTAACATTCAAGTATATAAAAGATAAGCCTACAAAAGTAGGCTAAGAATTATTTATGCAATTCGTTTGCATAGAATTTAACAGAATTAAAGCCTTCTTTTAAAGCCCATTCGTAAGCACTTGATACGAATTCCCAATTAATATGCTTATAAAAACCTTCAAGGTAAGCTGCTCTTGCATTTCTGTGGTCAATATAATAAGCGTGTTCCCAAACATCAACAACTAATAAAGGAATTAATTTATCAGTAATTGGAGTTGCTGCATTGCTTGTTTTTACTAATTCAAGTTTTTTACTTGTAGTATTATATACAAGCCAAAACCATCCACTACCAAATAAGCCTGTAGCACCTTTTATAAATTCATCTTTAAAGTTTGAACAGGTTCCAAAAGCTTCATTAATTGCTTTTTCTAATTCAGCACTCATTTTACTTTCTTTTGGACTAATGCAGTCAAAATAAAAATCGTGATTATAAACTTGTGCAGCATTATTAAAAATACCTTCTTTAGAAGTTAAGATAATATCAACTAAATCTTTTTTTTCAAATTCTGTTCCAGCAATCAAATTGTTAAGATTATTAACATAAGTTTGATGGTGTTTACCATAGTGATAATTGAAAGTTTCTTCAGTTAAAAAGCCTGAAAACGCATTTGTCGCATAATTTAATGTTCTTAATTTAAACATCTTTTCTCCTTAATTTTAAAATTTGTATTAAAAATATATCAAAAAAAAGATAATATTTATCTTATTTAAAATCCTTTTTTATTTGTAAAAAATATATTTATTAAAGAAAATTAAAATTATTATCAAATTAAGAAAAAATTAATAAATAATTCATATAATAATCAATATCAAATTAATTTAAAAAAGGATATATTATGAAGTTAAGTAAAATTACATTAGCTAGTATTTTTGTTGCAAGTTCTGCATTTGCTCATCAATTTTTTCCAATGAAAACAGATGATGGTTATAAGGTTGGATTTTGGGCTGATGATCACTGGGGTCAATTTCAAAGCGATAGAATATTTGGTGTAAGTGCAAAAGATTCTAAGGGTAAAAAGCTTAAAGCTGGATATGATTATTTAAATAATAAAATCTTTATAGAAGGTAATCCATCAGTAGCTAGTGTAAATTATGATTTTGGTTATTACACTTTTACAAAAGATGGCAAACATTATTCTCAAGCTAGAAATGAAATTACCGACATTACAGGTGCAAATGAAGTAACTCAAACTAGAAAAATATTTAAAATGGGTAAAAGTATATTCGCTTGGGACGAAGCATCAAGTAAGCCTTTAGGGTTAAAATTTGAAATAATTCCATTAGAAAATCCACTAGACAAAAAAGTAGGGGATAAATTAAAAGTTCAAGTATTATTAGATGGAAAACCTATTAGTGGGGTTGAATTTGAAGACCAAAATGATGATATAGATGATATTACAACCGATGAAAAAGGTATTGCAACTTTAACTCTTAGCAAACCTCAAGATGGCTTGCAAATTATTGCAGCTGGTATAAAATTGTCTTATAATCTTGATAGATACGGAGATACTTTACAGCTTACTGCTACTTTAAGTTTTAAATCTAAATAATATTTTTAATCCCTAATTGTTAGGGATTAAAAGAAATATTTTAAAATACCTTTATTAAATTTAAAGGTTTTTAAAATGAAGACAAAAGTGTTTTTTGCTATATTAATAGCTGCTTTTGGCATTTGGTATTATTATTACAACGAAGGTAGTTATACAAAAACAGATGGTTTTGAATTAACTTATATAGATAATAGTATTATTAAAAATTATAATTCAAATATATTGTTAAATTTTTGTAATACTAGTAATTCATCTTGCAATCAATTTCAGCCAATTTTAAAATCAGTTTATAATGAATTAGGTAATTTGAATGTAAAAATTTTAAATATTGATATTTTTGACAATCCTGAATTATTGAATAAATTCCCAATTTCTTTAATACCGATACAATTTTTTTATACAAAAGATGGGGTAAATTTCAAACCAAAATCAGAAATTGGAAAGAAATTTAAAGAAGTTAATTTCAATGATGAAACTTTTTATTATCACTTAGGTATTTTAACGCAAGAAGAGATAATGTTGATTTTTGAAGAAATGCAAAACTATTAAAGTTGGTCTAGTTTTATTAGTGCATCTTCAACAATTTCTCCAATAGGTGGGGTAATATCAATATTTATTACTAAATCTTCATTGTGTGGAAATTCCAATGTTGAAAATTGAGAATCAATCATATTTTCTTTCATATAATGACCGCTTCTTTTACTCATTCTTTGCATTATTAATTCTTTTGAGCCGTGTAAATGAATAAAGATAATTTTACCAGATTGTCTTATTTTATCTCTATATTGTTTTTTTAATGCAGAACAAGCTATGACACAAGAGCGATTTCTTCTTGAAATTGAGTAAAATACATCAGCAATTCTTTCAAGCCAAGGTTCTCTATCTAAATCATTTAATGGAACCCCACTTTGCATTTTTTCTATATTTGCTCTTGGGTGTAAATCATCTCCATCTATAAAGCTAGCTCCTAAACTATTTGCAATCATAGCTCCAACCGTACTTTTGCCACAGCCACACACTCCCATTACAACAATATTATAATGTTTCATTAATTATCCTTTTTTATAAAAATCTTGCTATTTTTAACCTATTTTTCTTAATATTACATAAATTCAAATAAAAGGAGAAATAATGCAAGAGCTTAGTGCTTCTTACTTATTATGTGTTGCCGCAGTTGCGGTTGTTTTATTATTATTTATGATTATGAAATTAAAAATTCACGCTTTCATATCATTAATAATAATAAGTTTTTTAACTTCTTTAGCAGCCAATACGCCGCTTGATAAAATTTTAGGAGTAATGCTTGGTGGTTTTGGTTCAACTTTAGCAAGTGTTGCTTTATTAGTTGGTATTGGTGCTATGATAGGTAAAATTTTAGAAGTTTCTGGTGGAGCTCAAGTTTTAGCTGATACTTTAATTGAGTTTTTTGGGGTGCAAAGAGCTCCATTTGCACTAGGTTTAGCTTCATTGATTTTTGCTTTCCCTATATTTTTTGATGCAGGGTTAATTGTAATGTTGCCTGTTATATTAAGCGTAGCTCATAAATTAAAAGGTTCTGTTTTAACTTATGCACTTCCTTCAGTTGGTGCGTTTTCTGTAATGCATGTTTTCTTACCGCCACACCCAGGTCCAGTTGCAGCAGCAGCTACAATAGACGCTAATGTTGGTTGGGTTTTAATATTAGGACTTATTATTGGTCTTCCTACTTGGTATTTTAGCTCTTATTTATTTGGGCTTTATTCTGGTAAAAAAATGTATTTTAAAGCACCAGATTTATTTGAAGATGAAAAAGTAGAAATCAAAAATAAACCTAAATTCTTAACCGTAATATTTATATTATTAACCCCTGTAGTATTGATTTTTATAAGTGCAATTATCTCATCTATGCAAAAATTAGAAATAATTGCAAAAAATGATATATGTTTTAATGTTTTAAATCTAATAGGTCAAACTCCAATCGCTCTTATGATTACTTTAATAATTTGTATTATTGTTTTTAATAAAAGTTTAGGTGCTAAAAATCTTGAAAAATATTGTGAAAAAGCACTTCCTGCAATTTGTTCTGTAGTGCTTGTAACTGGTGCAGGTGGTATGTTTGGCGGTGTTTTAAGAGCTAGTGGAATAGGTGATGCGTTGGCTGGAACTTTAGCTAATTTAGGCGTTCCTGTTATTTTAGCTGGTTTTATAATAGCAGCAATTATTAGAATTGCTCAAGGTTCAGCTACTGTTGCACTTACTACAACAGCTGGTTTAATGGCACCAATTATTGCAGCAAATACATCAATTGCAGAATTTGATAAAGTTGCTATCGTTTTAGCAATAGCTTGTGGTAGTGTTGTTTGCTCTCATTTTAACGATTCTGGATTTTGGCTTGTAAAAGGCTTATTTGGTTTAGATGAAAAAACAACTCTTAAAACTTGGACTATGCTAGAAACTTTAATAGGTGTTATAGGTTTTGTATTTATACTTATAATTTTAGCTTTATTTAATCTTGTATTTTAGTGTTTTTACTTTGGAATTTAAAATTATATTTTAAATTCCATTTTTAATTAATTCTTCTTAAATAATATAGTTTTCATTATATTTACATATTATTCCTTTTTGCTATTGGGGGGGGGTATTTAATATCTATATAATAATTAAGAATATATTATTCCATTTACTTAATTCTTAAATTATTTTATTATAATTTTATCTAACTTATAAAATTAAGTTTTATTTAAATTTTTAAGGAGAATTTATGGAAAAGTTATCTCGTAGAAGCTTTTTAAAAGGTGCAGCAGGAGTAGCAGCTAGTGCGTCAAGTTTAGGTGCTGTTGATTTTATTGGTGAAAACGCTATTCCTAAAATAGATGAAAGCTTAATTAGTGCTTCACATTTTGGAGCTTATCATCCAATTATTAGAAGTAGCAAAGTTGAAGGATTTAAAGCTTTTAATGGGGATTTTAAACCAACAACTCTTATGAATGGTGTAGTAAATAGAGTATATTCACAAGATAGAATTAAAAACCCAAGCGTTAGAAAAAGTGTTTTGGAAAAAGGATTTGAAAAAGCTCCTAAAAACTTAAGGGGTAAAGAAGAATTCGTTGAGATTACTTGGGAAAAAGCTTATGAATTAGTAGCTAATGAGCTTAAAAGAGTTTATGAAAAATATGGCTCTAATGCTGTTTATGGTGGTAGTTATGGTTGGTTTTGCGTTGGAAGCGTTAATAACCCACAAAGCTTACTTGGAAGAATGTTAAATATAGCAGGTGGTTGCACTACTAGAACTCTTACATACTCAACTCATTGTATTCGTGCAATTACTCCTTATATTAGTGGTGTTGATGAATCAAGTGCTAAGCAAACTTCTTGGGACAATGTATTAGAGCATTCAAAAGTGGTTGTTTTATGGTCAAATGATATGATTAATACAAATCAAATTGCTTGGGGTGTGCCATTACATGAAACTTACCCTTATTTAGAAAAATTACAAGCATTAGTTAAAGATGGAAAAATAAAAGTAATTAATATTGACCCAGTATATAATGATACAGCAAGATTTTTAGGTGCAGAACAAGTATTTATTAATCCTACAACCGATGTTGCCTTAGTAGAAGCAATGTGTTATCATCTAATTAAAAACAATCTTCACGATGAAAAATTCCTTAAAAAATACACGGTAGGATTTGCTAAATTAAAAGAAAGATTATTTGATGAGAATAATCCAAAAACTCCTGAATTAGCAGAAAAAATTACAGGTATAAAAGCAGAAAAAATAAAAGAATTAGCAGAACTTATGGCTAAAAATAGAACTATGATTATGGCAGGTTGGGGTTTTCAAAGGGCTCATCACGGAGAACAAGCTCACTGGGCTATGATAACTCTTGCATCTGTTTTAGGGCAAATTGGACTTGATGGTGGTGGATATGGGTTTAGCTACCATTATTCAGATGGTGGAGTTCCAACTCCGGGTGCAGTTACGGGCAATGCTAATAGTGGTAATATTGAAGATAAAGCAAATAATTTTAGTGGTTTTCCTGGACTTGCAGGAATTAGCACAAAAACTACTATAAAA
>NZ_JACGBA010000022.1:0-36814 GCF_020137685.1 Campylobacter sp. RM9331 | reverse complement strand
TTTATAACTAGTGCTTACACCAATAGCACCAAGACCTGGAAATCCACCAAATACATTTTTATCATCTGCTAATGTTTGACTATTAGCATTCATAGTTAAACCACCTGGAGTTGGAACCCCAGCATCTGAATAATGGTAGCTAAACCCATATCCACCACCATCAAGTCCAATTTGTCCTAAAACAGATGCAAGAGTTATCATAGCCCAGTGAGCTTGCTCTCCGTGATGAGCCCTTTGAAAACCCCAACCTGCCATAATCATAGTTCTATTTTTAGCCATAAGTTCTGCTAATTCTTTTATTTTTTCTGCTTTTATACCTGTAATTTTTTCTGCTAATTCAGGAGTTTTTGGATTATTCTCATCAAATAATCTTTCTTTTAATTTAGCAAATCCTACTGTGTATTTTTTAAGGAATTTTTCATCGTGAAGATTGTTTTTAATTAGATGATAACACATTGCTTCTACTAAGGCAACATCGGTTGTAGGATTAATAAATACTTGTTCTGCACCTAAAAATCTTGCTGTATCATTATATACTGGGTCAATATTAATTACTTTTATTTTTCCATCTTTAACTAATGCTTGTAATTTTTCCATGTATGGGTATGTTTCGTGAGTTGCAACACCCCAAGCAATTTGATTAGTGTTTAGTATATCGGTAGACCACATTACAATTACTTTTGAATGTTCTAATACATTGTCCCAAGGTGTATGTTTAGCATTTGCTTCATCGTAACCTGTGATATGTGGAGTTATAGCACTAATACAATGACAAGAATAATTTAAAGTTCTTGTTGTAAAACCACCTGCAATATTTAACATTCTTCCAAGTAAGCTTTGTGGGTTATTTATATTTCCAACACAATACCAGCCGTAGCTACCACCATACACAGAATGGTGTCCATATTTTTCATAAACTCTTTTAAGCTCATTAGCTACTAATTCATAAGCTTTTTCCCAAGTAATCTCAACAAATTCTTCTTTACCCCTTAAATTTTTAGGAGCTTTTTCAAATCCTTTTTCTAAAACACTTTTTCTAACGCTTGGGTTTTTAATTCTATCTTGTGAATATACTCTATTTACTACACCATTCATAAGAGTTGTTGGTTTAAAATCCCCATTAAAAGCCTTAAATCCTTCAACTTTGCTACTTCTAATAATTGGATGATAAGCTCCAAAATGTGAAGCACTAATTAAGCTTTCATCTATTTTAGGAATAGCGTTTTCACCAATAAAATCAACAGCACCTAAACTTGACGCACTAGCTGCTACTCCTGCTGCACCTTTTAAAAAGCTTCTACGAGATAACTTTTCCATAAATTCTCCTTTTAGTTTAAATAAAACTTAATTTTTTAAGTTATATAAAAATTATAATATTAAAATATGAAAATAAGTTAATGGAATAATTTTAAAAGCTTGATATTTATTAATTTGAATATTATTCTAAATATTTAAAAAAAATAATCATTTCATTTCTTTTGACATTCTATAAATGAATGAAAATACTTCTGCAACAGCCTTATACATTGCAGGTGGAATTTCTTCTCCTAATTCTAATTTGCTTAATACTTCACATAATTCTTCATCTTCTTTAATAGGAATATTATGCTCGTTAGCTAATTTTATAATTCTTTCGGCAATTTCTCCGCTACCTGTTGCCATTACTTTTGGAGCATTATTTTTGTCCTTGTTATAGCCTAAGGCTAGGGCTTTTCTTATCTTACTCATACTTTTTTATTAAATCCTAAGTCTAATGTATATTCATCTTCGTATTTGCTCTCTCTTAATTTACTAATAAAGAAATTAGAAGTAATTAAACCAGCTTTTCTTAAATCTTTTTTAAAACCCCTTGCGTGATTGATTAAGATTTCTCTAAAATTATCATTTTCTATCATCATATTAATATCTAAATATTTATCTTGATTTAAACCAAGCATAATATTAATAGCTCCAAGTCTTTTAAATTTCAGCTTAATTTGTGCGTAAAATTTATCTTCGCTATCACTTTTAAAACTGATATTTGATTCATCTAAATCATCTAAAGAGTAGGGTAAGTATGTATTTACCTCATTATTTGCAACTGATATTATTTGATTTAATTCTATTTGATTTAATAGTTTTTGGCTCATATCATAGGCTATTTTATTATCTTTTGCTAAAGCTACTTTTGAAGTTTGAAGCAGTATTGATTTAGCATCATTTGAAATGGAGTTGTTTATATGTTCTGCAGTTCTAGTTACAACCTGATTTATATCTTTTTTGGCTTGATTTAAGTGAGTTTTTAGGCTTTTTATTTCTTGAGTATTTATATAATTTTTAAAACTTTCTTCATTTTTTAAATTAGCACTTAGTAATTTTGTCAAACTTTCAATTTTATTTTGCAAACTCAAATTCTCGCTATTTAAAATAGAACTTATTGTATTGTTTTGATTGATTGCTTGTTTGATTTCTGGATTGTTTAACAACTTTAATTCTTGTTTAATATCTTGAGATTTTGTTATATCTTGTAAAGCTTTTAAATCACTTTTTATATCTTCACTTGATTTTTCTATAGGTTTTTCAGTGGCTTTTATTTTATCATCTGTGGTTTTAGAATTTAAATTATTGATTTTTTGATTTTCCTTATTTTCAAATTCTTTTGTTGTTTTTATTTCAATTTTATTAGTATCTTTAGTATAAATATCATTATTATTTTTTAGAATTTCTTTAATATTTTCAAGTTTGCTTAAAATATTATTCTCATTATTTGAAATTTTATAATTATTTTGCACATTTGATGGGTTGTTTATGATTTCTTTTGCTAGATTTTTTATGTTTTGAATATCAGCTTTTAAACTTGCTAATTTTGGTAATATGCTTTTTACTTTATCGTTTTTAACTTCAATATTTATTAGGTTTTTTATTTCTTTATTGATTTTATCTTCTAATTTATTTGCTACTTCAATTAGTTTTAGTGGTTCGGTATTTTTTTGCAAATACGCTCTAGCGTTTTTTAATAATTCTAAAGTTTTTATAACAGGGGTAGTGGTTGATTTATTTTCTAATTTTTGATTTATAAAATTTTCTAATTTTTCAAGGGATTTTTCGGCACTCATTTGCTCTTGACCGAGTTTAAAAATCTCACTTTTTAAATCACTTGTTTTGATATTTTTCATAAATGAAATAAGCCTAAAAAAGCTTTGTGGTAAGGCTTGTTCGTTTAGATTAGCCCTTAGTTTGCTCTCTAAAAATACTCCTGAATTATTTAAAGCTTGAAATAAGGCTTTTGAATCTTGCATTTTGGTATTTAATAAATTATCAAGCTTACTTACAAATACTTCTAAATCCTTATCCTTGCTTAAAATTGCTTTTAATTCTTTAATATCTTGAGCGATATTTTTTGAAATATTTATGTTTTTTGCGTTTTCGCCTAGTTGGTTTAAATCTTTACTTGATTTTATTCCATCAAGTAATTTATTTACGATTTTTTTAAGACCTAGTTCTAGTGTTTCATCTTCGCTTAAGGCTTCATTGATTAACGAACTACCTTCTTTTAAGGGTTCTTTAATATCTTTTGTATCTTTTACATTGGGTTTTAAATTCCCTTGTTGCTTTAATCCTAAATCACTATTTACTAAAGAATTTAAAGTCGTATTTATATTATTCATCGTTGCCTAAATGCACAAATTGACTTGGTTTTTGCTCAAATTCTATTCTATTTACAGCGTCAATTTTTGGTTGGGTAAGAGTAAAAATAGCTAAGAAAAACAATAAAACTATATAAACTAAAATATAAGCATTAGCTCCAAAATTACTTATCATAAAGCCTAAAATTATAGGAGATAAAACAGAGCTTGATACATAAGCAAACATTAGCGTTCTTCCGATTTCAAGCATTTGCGAGCTTTCTTTTGCTCTATCGCTAGCCCTTGCAAGTGCTAAAGCATATACGCAAAAAAGTCCCATTCCAAGGAAAAAGCATAAAATAAATATAGCAATTTTGTTACTTGCTAAAAAATATAGCCCTAAACTTGCAAAAAATGCAAGTATTACGCAAGATAAAATCGCTATTTTTCTACCATAAGTATCAGAAAATTTACCTATAAATAATTGTGCTATAAATCCGCCTAACATTGCTGTAAAAATTAGCAAAGATATATCTTGAATATTATAATTTAATGCTAGAAAATATGTCTGAGACATAGAAAAAAATCCATTCATTAAAAAGCCACCAACAAATGCTGATATAAATGCTAATTTTGATACATTAAAAATATTTGGGATACTTATTTTACGCCTTTCCTTAAGGATAGGTTGTTTGATTTTTAATAAATTAAGTGGTAACGAACATAATAAAATCACTATAACAGCCATTATAAATACATTATTGTAATCTGGTTCAAAATATAACAATAATACTCCTATGGCAAAACCAGAGTAAAATACTATTTCATAAATTGAGAGCATTCGTGAGCGAATTTCGTTTTTTGATTTTTGATTTATCCAAGATTCAATAATTACTAATAATGTATAGTATGAAAATCCTATTGTAAATCTTAAAATAGCCCAAAAATATATTTCTTTTGTAAATATATGCAAAATTGCAGCTATAGCAAATAGTGAAGTAAAAAAACCAAAACTTCTAATATGTCCTACTTTTTGAATTAGACTATGAGAAAAAAATGTGCTAATTAATGCGCCAAAATATATGCTTGAACTTACTAATCCTACATAAAATTCATCATATCCAAGATTTTTTAGTAGTATAGAATTTGAGCTTAGTAAAAAAGAATTTCCTACAAACAATAGCAAAGACGCAAATAATAATGCTCTTAAAGAGTTGATTGTTTTTATCATTTAAATATCCTTACTAATAATAAGTTTAAAATTATTACAAAAGAACTTACAAAAAAAGCAATTATATTAAAAAGCTTATTATTAATTAATATTAATACGAGTATTATAAAAAAAACATAGGCTAAAAACTTATATATATTTATAAATATTTTATAATGTTTAATTGCTTTAAAATTCTCTTTAATTCCTTTTTTTGGTATATAAATAGGGTTTGTATTTTGTATAAAAAATCTAGGTGTATTAGCAATTTGGAATTTAGGTAATGATTTTTTAAGACTTAAATAGCTTAGAAATGGAATTATTAAATTAGCATAAAATGCTAGTTGGATACTATAAAAAGCATCTAAACTAGCAAAGTATAAACATAAAGCTATATTAAAAAATATTAAAGATATTACTAATTTATACATAAAACATTAACTTAGCACAAAGCACAATAAGAATAGCTAGAGTTAATGCTAGTGGGTGTATTATTTTGTTTAAAGGATTTGGTTTTTTGATTACGAATTTGAAAATTAAACTAATAGCTACCATTATAAAAATTAAGCTAGCAAAAGCAACTTTTAGCATAAAAATTTTCTGAAATGTAGTGTCAAAAAAGCCAATCTCGCTACCAACCCATCTACTCATCATCATACCGCCTGTAAGTATTAACAATACTACACAAATTGGCATAATTTTAATAGCTCTTTTAGTTATGCTTTCTTGAATTTGTTGTGCTAATTCTTGGCTTAGATTTTTCTTAGCACGACTAAAGATAACAACATCAAAAAACAAATAACCAACAAAAATAATCGCACAAAAAATGTGAATAATAAGTGCAAATGGATATAAACTTTCCATAAAAATCCTTTCATAATATTTTTAAATGAGATTATATTTGTCTTTTTTGTTTGTTTTATTGATTTAGCTTAATTATTATAAAAGTTTATTAATAAATTGTTCTAGGGCAAAATGCCCTAGATTATTAATCTACTTTAAAGTTTTCAATTTCATTGAAGTTTAGATATTTGTAGATATTAGCCTTCTTGCTATCGCTTATTTTATCATTTACTAATTCTAAATATTCACTTGGGTTTGGTAAGCGACCAAGTAAAGCACAAACAGCAGCTAATTCAGCGCTACCTAAATAAACTTGAGCGCCTATACCCATTCTGTTATCAAAGTTTCTTGTGCTTGTACTAAATACAACAGCTCCATCATTTACACGAGCTTGGTTACCCATACATAAGCTACATCCTGGAACTTCAATTCTAGCACCTGCTGCACCATAAATTGAATAATATCCTTCTTTTGTTAGTTGAGCTTTATCCATTTTTGTTGGAGGTGCTACCCATAGACGAGTTTTAAGCATACCTTTACCTTTAATAACTTCTCCTAAAGCTCTATAATGTCCTATATTTGTCATACAAGAACCAACAAATACTTCATCAATATTTTGTGGGCGTTTGCTATCTGCTAATACTTCACTAAGAGTTGCTACATCATCAGGGTCGTTTGGACAAGCTAGGATAGGCTCTTTTATAGTATTTAAATCTATTTCAAAAATATGCTCATAACTAGCGTCTTTATCAGCTCTTAATAATGTAGGATTATTAAGCCATTCTTGCATTCTAGCTTTTCTTCTTAAAAGTGTATTTTTATCTTCATATCCAGCTTCAATCATAGCATCAATTAAGCTTATGTTAGAATTTAAATATTCAGCTATGCTTTCTTTACTTAAATTAACACAACATGCAGCTGCGCTTCTTTCAGCACTTGCGTCGCTTAATTCAAATGCTTGTTCTACTTTTAGATTTTCTAAGCCTTCAATTTCTAAAACTTTACCAGCAAAAATATTCTTTTTGCCTTTTTTCTCAACCGTTAAATAACCTTCTTTTATAGCTACATAAGGAATTGCATTTACTAAATCTCTTAATGTAACACCAGGTTGTAATTCGCCTTTAAAACGAACTAAAATACTCTCAGGCACATTAAGTGGCATAGCACCTGTTACAGCAGCAAATGCTACAAGTCCTGAACCTGCAGGAAAACTAATACCTATTGGAAATCTTGTATGTGAATCAGCTCCAGTTCCAACTTCATCAGGCATAGCAAAACGATTTAGCCAACTATGAATTACCCCATCACCTGGTTTAAGTGAAACCCCACCTCTTGAACTCATAAAATGTGGTAATGTTGTGTGTGTTGTTACATCGCTTGATTTAGGATATGCTGCTGTATGGCAAAAACTTTGTAATACAAAATCAGCATTAAATCCTAAGCTAGCAAGTTCTTTAATCTCATCTCTTGTCATTGGTCCTGTTGTATCTTGACTACCAACGGTTGTAGTTTTTGGCTCTATATACATTCCAGGAACAACGCCTTCTAAACCACAAGCACGACCTAGCATTTTTTGAGCTAATGTATAACCTTTAACTTTTACTTCAGGTTGAGATGGTTTTTTAAATATTTCTTCTTTTGGCATACCTAAAACATCTCTAGCTTTAGCACATAATCCACGACCTACGATTAGCGGAATTCTTCCACCTGCACGAACTTCATCTAAAAGAGTATTTGGATTTATTTCAAAAGTTGAAACAACTTTACCATCTTTTTTAATTTGTCCGTTTGCAATATCAACAACAAATCTATCTCCCATTTCAAGATTTGTAACATCACAAACTATTGGTAAAGCACCACTATCTTGAGCGGTATTGAAAAAAATTGGAGCAATAGTTTGTCCTAAAATCACACCGCCTGTGCGTTTATTTGGAACTCCTTTTATATCTTCACCTATGTGCCATTGAACTGAATTTATTGCTGATTTACGGCTTGAGCCAGTTCCTACAACATCACCTACATAAGCTACTTGAATGCCAGATTTTTTAAGTTCTTCTATTTTTTCAATACTACCTGGTTGTCTTCTAACTAGCATTGCTTGTGCGTGTAAAGGAATATCACTTCTAGTAAATGCTTCACTTGCTGGACTTAAATCATCTGTATTTGTTTCTCCATTTACTTTAAAGCAAACGCATTCTATTTGAGATGCTACTTCAGGTCTTTTAATAAACCATTCTGCATTAGCCCAACTTGTTAGAACTTTGGTTGCGAATTTATTTCCTTTTTTATGTAATTCAGCAACTTTATCAAAACCATCATGAACGAAAATAATATTAGTTAAAGCATTTGCAGCAAGTTCTGCAATTTCATTGTTTTCTAAAGCTTTAAGTAATACTCTTACATTATAACCTCCAAGCATTGTGCTTAGCATTGATATTGCTTCAGATTTATTTATACAGGTGCATTTACTATTGTTAAATAGTATTTTTTCTAAGAAATCACATTTAATAAGCGCAGAATCATCAACACCAACACCAACACGATTAGCTAATAAATCTTTTAATTTTTCGCTATTTTTATCGTTGTTTTCTAAAAGCTCACATAATTGTTTTGTCTGAGCTACATTTAAAACCAATGCAGGGACATTAAGAGCAGCACGCTCTTCAACTAATTTTTGGTATTCTTCTAAAAATGCCATATTAACTCCTTTAAAATTTTTAAAAAGATTATAAATGCTTTAGATAATAAAAAAGTAGTTTTGTCAAGAAAAATGTATAGGGTCTATATCAATTGTTACTTTTTGTAACTGTTTGTAGTGCAAGGCTAGGTTACTTAGTAACATTTTTTTATTTGAACGGAGCAAAATATAATATCTATAATTATTGTTAATTTTTTCTATAGCACATTTTCCATAGCCTATTATTTCATAATCATTATCGTTTTCTTTGCTATTTTTTAAATGATTTGCCAAGTCTTCACATAAATTACTTGCTTCTATTTCGTTTTTTGATGCAATAATTAATCTTAATAGTCTTTTAAATGGTGGATAATTAGTTCTAAAAAATTTCTCATCTTCTAAAAATTCATCATAATTTTGCAAGTATTTTTCAAAAAAATCTTTATTTTGAGTATTTATTAACACTTTAGCTTTTTTGCTTCTTCCTGCACGACCAGCTACTTGAATAGCAAGAGCAAGTGTATTTTCACGAGCTTTATAATCAGGGTAGAATAAATATTCATCAAGTCCTAAAATAGCACAAAATGTAACATTTCTATAATCGTGTCCTTTTGATATTAGTTGAGTTCCTACTAAAATATCTATATTTCCTAATTCAAATTCTTCTAGTATTTCTTTAAGTTTAGTTGCCGAGCTTAATTCATCGCTATCTAATTTTGCAATATTTGCATTAGGTAAAGCCTTTTTTAATTCTTCGCATAATTGAGCTGTTCCTATTATTTTGCTTTCTAATATTTCGCTACCGCAATTATCACAGGTATTTTTTAAATACTCTTTTTTACCACAATAATGGCATTTATATGTTTTATTGTGTAAACTCATTGCCACAGAGCAATTAGGACAAACTTTTCTTGAATTACAATCCTTGCATACAACTTGACGATAATTACCACGCACTGGTAAAAATATCATACTTTGCTCTTTTTTATTTAAATTATCTTCTAATAAATCAAGTAAATTAGAGCTAGGTGTCTCAAGACTATCGTCAAAAAGAATTTCTTTTTCGCTTTGAAAATATGTGCCTTTTAATCTAAATTTATTTATATTTTGATTATAAAAACTTTGAAGACTTGGTGTTGCAGAGCCTAAAACGATTTTTGCATTTGTAATACTTGCTAGATAAATTGCCAAATCTCTTGCGTTATAACATGGATATTTTGAAGATTTATACGAATTATCGTGTTCTTCATCTACGATAATTAATCCTAAATTACTAAAAGGTAAAAAAAGTGCTGACCTAGCACCAATTACTAAAGGCTTATTTCCTAATTCAAATTCTATTAAATCTTTTTGTTTTTTAGCCTTAGTAATTTTGCTATGCCAAGTAATGAATAAATCTTTAAAATATACTTTCATTCTTTTTTGCATTTGTGGAGTTAGGCTGATTTCTGGCATTAAAAACAATGCTTGTTTTCCTTCATTAAGGCATTCTTGAATTAATTTTGCATATATTTCAGTTTTTCCACTTCCTGTATCTCCAAAAACCAAATTCATTTTATTATTTTGTAAACTATTTAGACACAAAAGTTGTTTTTCATTTAGTTGTAAATTTATATTTATATTTAAATTATTTTTAGTATTAGATATATTTTTGCTTAGTATAAAACTATCAAGACATAAAGATATATTAGCAGCGTAATATTTACTCATAAATTCTGCTAATTTCATTTGATTATTGGTTAGAAATTCATTGAAAATACTTATTATTTGTTTGGTGTTAAAAGTTGGCTTTTCACATTTATTAATAACAATTGCAAGACAATTTTTATTGTGTAATTTTACTTCAACCTTTGAAAATGGTTTAATTTCTTCATCACTTTCATAGGTTAAAGTTTCTAAATTATGTCCTAAAATCGCTACTTTATAATAATTCATCAAGAAGCTTTTTTGATACAAGGAATCATATTATTAATTGAATCAATTCTTTTACTATTACATTTATTACATACTGCTTCTACGCATATTAATTCTGATTTTATACTTCTATAAATAAATTTATAATATATATTAGAATTAAATGTGTATCTATATAGTTCCATTTTCTCATCTTTTATAAGATTACTATCTTTTTTTTCTTTATCTAAGTAATCTTGAAAATCTTTATCTGCTTGATAAACTGGGTTATATAAATCAGTCCATGCAGAGTATGTTGCATTGCTTGTAGCTATTGTTCTTGCTAAAAAAAGCCAACCTTTATTCTCATCTCCTCTATCTAAGCCATCTTTAAATAAAGATGTAAAAATTTTAGTAGGTTCAATTGGTTTTCCAGAAGAATTTAAATTATCTAGATTATCATAGCTTGACACTTTCCCTACCATTACATTTTTTAGCAGTTGAGCGTTAATTTTTCCATTAATACCTTTTATTTCAGAATTTAAACTAGCTATATCAGATTTAAATTTTAAATCAAAAAAATTAGGTAAAGCTACAGCCGATAATATCCCGATAATAACTATCGCAAATATTAGTTCTATCATAGTAAAGGCTTTTTTATTTACTAGCATTTTACTCGCCTAATTTTTTACAAGGTAAAACTTTTGCACCTGGATACGAATTAAGGCATTTAAAAGTTCCTTTATTTTTATCGTATTCAAATACATAGCCATTTTTATTATTATCAGCATAATAAATAAAAGTTTCATTTACAACACTATTAGTCCAACCATCCCAACTACCTTGCTTAGACCCAAAAGTAACAGGGTTTTTTAACACTGCTGCAAAAAAACTATTGCTATTTTTCATATTATTTTGGCAAGTTGTGCCTTTATCGCGCTTAGCGTCTAAACATAAGCCATCTGGGTATTTTGAAGTGCCATCTGTATAAAGGCTATTTTGCTTATATTGTTCTATGCCTGAACGAATTAAAGCTAGTGTTTCTTTTAATTTTAATATTTGTGCATCATCACGACCTGCAAATAATTTAGGAATAGCAACGCCAGCTAATATACCAATAATCACTATTACAAATATAATTTCCATCATACTCATAGCTTTTTTCATCTTATTCTCCTATTATAGAGCAATCTTCTGCTTTCCAACCGCTTAAGACCTTGCTTTTATCACACTTAAAGCTTCCATCACTTGCATCGTATTTAAAAAATACTGCTGTATTTTCTTTAGGTTTTGTAACAAATAATAAATCATCATCAGAGTTGTCCCAACCAACTGAATTTTTAGCTCTTCTATTAATTCCTTTTGCTACCTCATCAGCAAAAGCAGGAGCACCCTTACAACCACTACTGCATAATTTTGTAGGATATTCTTTGAAGCCTTTTTCTACATAAGAATTTCCAGCGTAGGCTTCAATACCTTTTCTAATAGCTTCAACTTGCTCTTTTAATTGCACTATATGTGCTGTGTCTTTATTAGCCATCATTTTAGGAATTGCAATTCCTGCTAATATTCCTATAACAGCAATAGCAAAAATCATTTCTATCATACTAAATGCTTTTTTCATCTATTTTTCCTTTATTGTTAAGAATATTTATAATATTTATTAATTCATTTGTTTGTTTTTGCAATTCTGAGTTAAGTTTTAAATTCTCTTCTTTAAGTTGTGAATTTTCTTCTTGTATTTTTTCAAATTCTTGCACTAATTGAAAGTGTGAGTAACTTTTTTTAAGATATAAATTAATAAATTGTGGTATTTCTATATTTTTTGTAGGGTTTTTTAGCTTATTTATATCATCATTTAAATAAGCTAAAAATTCTTTAGATGGAACATTAAAATTATAGCCCCTAGCTCCTAAGGTTATCGTAAATTTAGTTGTTGTTTCCAAGCACTTGCTCTATTGCTTTTAAGGTTTCTTCTTCAATTAGATTTTTATTTAATAACTCTTCTTCTAATTTACTGATTTCATATGATTGTGCTTCACATTTAGCTTTTGCTTGAGTTAATTCATTCATAAGTCTTTCGTTTTCGCTTACTAAATATTTATATTTTTCCATTAATTCTACTATTTTATTACTTAGTGTGCTTGTTATGTTATCGCTCATTTTGTTTATCCTTAATCAAATTTTAAAGCTGTGATTTTAATTATTTATAGTTAATATAATAATAAAAATTATTTTTTAGGATTAAAATGTTTGAGTTAATTAGTAATTATAAACCATCACCTGATCAAGCACAAGCAATAGAAAAGATTGTAAATGGTGTAAAAAACGGACAAAAATATCAAACTCTTTTAGGAGTTACAGGCTCGGGTAAAACTTTTACAATGGCAAATGTGATAAATAAACTTAAAATGCCTACTTTAATAATGAGCCATAATAAATCACTTTGCGCTCAGCTTTATAGCGAATTTAAAGGCTTTTTTGCGAATAATCATGTGGAGTATTTCATAAGCTATTATGATTATTATCAACCTGAAGCTTATATTCCTAGAACTGATACATTTATAGAAAAAGATAGCTCGGTTAATAATGATTTAGAAAGGCTTCGTTTAAGCTCAACTGCTTCGCTTTTAGCATACGATGATTGCGTTTGTATTGCAAGTGTAAGTGCTAATTATGGATTAGGAAATCCTGCTGAATATATTGATATGGTAGAGTTTTTTGAAGTAGGCAAATGTTATAAACAAAAAGAATTATTACTTCATTTAGTAGCTATGGGATATAGTAGAAATGATGCGTTTTTTGATAGGGGGAATTTCCGTGTAAATGGGGATATTATAGATATTTATCCAGCTTATTATGAAGATGATGCAATTCGCTTAGAATTTTTTGATGATGAATTAGAAAAGATTTATACTTTTAATACTTTTGATAATAAAAAAATAAAAGATTTAAATAAATTCACACTTTATGCTGCAAATCAATTTATAGTCGCTACTCCAACTCTTAAAAGAGCTTGTAAAGATATTAAAAATGAGCTTGATGAAAGATTAGAATACTTTAAAAAACAAGGCAAATTATTAGAAGCACAACGCTTAGAACAGCGAGTTGAATTTGATTTAGAAATGCTAGAAACTACAGGAATGACTAAAGGAATAGAAAATTATTCAAGACATTTAAGTGGGCTTAATGCAGGAGAAACTCCTTATACTTTATTTGATTATTTTAAAATAAAACAAAAGCCATTTTTAGTAATTGTAGATGAAAGTCATGTTAGTTTGCCACAATTTAGGGGAATGTTTGCAGGAGATAGAGCTAGAAAGGAAGTGCTAGTTGAATACGGCTTTAGATTGCCAAGCGCTTTAGATAATAGACCATTACAATTTGATGAATTTATTAATAAAGATTGCTTTTTTTTATTTGTGAGTGCAACCCCTGCTGAATTAGAGCTTGAGCTTAGTGGAGAGTGTGTTTATCAGCAAATTATGCGTCCAACAGGACTGCTTGACCCTGAAATTAGCATAATTGATAGCGAAAATCAAATAGAGCATTTATATGATGAGATTAAAAAGGTGATTGCTAGAAATGAGCGTGTATTAATCACAACACTTACAAAAAAAATGGCAGAAGAATTGCAAAGATACTACACAGAATTAGGTATCAAATGTAAATATATGCATTCAGATATTGATGCAATTGAGCGAAATGAATTAATAATTTCTCTTAGAAATGCAGATTTTGATGTGCTAATTGGAATTAACTTGCTTCGTGAAGGACTTGACTTACCTGAAGTTAGTCTTATAGCTATTTTAGACGCTGATAAGGAAGGCTTTTTACGCTCAACTACGAGCTTAATTCAAACAATGGGAAGAGCAGCTAGAAATGTCAATGGAAAAGTAATTTTATATGCTAAAAAAATCACAAAATCAATGCAAGAAGCAATAGATATTACGAGTGAGCGAAGAAGCTTGCAACAAGCTTATAATAAATTGCACGGAATTACTCCAAGAAGTGTTGAGCGAAAATTAGAAAAGACTTTAAAACAAAACGAAGATAATGTTTCTATAAAAAAATCAAAAATAGAAAAAATGCCAGCAAATGAGCGAGCAAAATTAGTAAATGAATTAAGAGAAAAAATGCACCTAGCAGCAAAAGAGCTTGATTTTGAACAAGCAGCATTTTATAGAGATGAGATTAAAAAACTAAGAAGTATTTAAAATTTTAAAATTAATAATTATTATTAATATTTTTTATTTAAAATATTAGTTCTTATTATCATTATTAAGGAGAACTAATGTTTAAAGGCTTATTAAAAAGCTTAGTTGTGGCGAGTGTTTTATGTGTTGGTGCTAATGCTAAAGTGGAAGTAATTAAAGATGTTTTAGATAGAGAAGTTAAGGTTGATTTACCTGCTAAAAGAATAGTTCTTGGATTTTACTATACTGACTTTTTAGCAGTAGGTGGTAAGGACGCTTTAAAAAATGTAGTAGGATTTTCTAAGGAAGTTTGGACTGGTTGGACTCCTGCTAGCTGGGACGCTTATATTAAAGTCTTGCCGGAGTTAAATAATATAGCTGATGTTGGAGAAGTTGAGCTAAGTACATTTTCAGTTGAAAAGGTATTATCTTTAAAACCTGATTTATTAGTATTAGCTGATTGGCAATATGAGATGATAAAAGACCAGCTTGAACCAATTAATAAAGCAAATATTCCTATTGTAATACTTGATTACAACCGCGAAAGTGTTGAAAGACACATAAGAAGCACCGAAGTTATAGGAAAAATTACAAACAACGAAGCAAGAGCAAATGAGCTTATAAGTTTTTATAAAGGCATAATTGATGATGTGCAAGAAAGAATTAAAAAAGCAAATCTTAAAAAGCCAAAAATTTATATAGAATTTGGAAATCTTGGTCCAAAAGAGCATAGTTATACTTTTGGTAAAGATATGTGGGGTGCTTTAATTGACCTTGCAGGTGGGGATAATATAGCAGCACCACTTGTAGAAAAATGGATGCCAATTCATCCTGAAGAAGTTTTAGCAAGTAAGCCTGATGTAATAATAATTGCTGGTCGTGAAACTGAACTTAAGAAAAATCCAGAAGCTATGGTAATGGGTATTGGAATTAATGAAGAAGAAGCAAATAAAAGGCTAAATGGTTTTAAAACTAGAGCAGGTTGGGATAGTTTGCCAGCTATAAAAGATAATAGACTTTTTGCAGTATATCAAGGAGCTAGTAGAACATTAGTTGATGCTTCTATGGTGCAATTTATTGCTAAAGCTTTATATCCTGATTTATTCAAAGATATAGACCCTATTAAAACTTATATTGATTATCACAAAAAATATCTTCCGATAATTCCAACAGGTTCTTTTGGTATCCAAGCTAAGTGATAAAAGATGAATTTAAGTAAAGAAATAATCGCTCATAGAAAATATGAGCGAAAAAAATTTGTAATTATTGTATTTTTTATATTTTTGGGTATTTTAGGTTTTGTGTGTGATATAGCTGTAGGTCCATCTATGATAAGTCCTATTGAAGTTGTAAAATCAATTTTAAAAGCGTTTTTTATTGATATTGAAGTTGATAATACATCGTATATAATCACACATTCATTAAGATTACCTATGGCTGTTATGGCTTTAGTTGTGGGTGCTGCTTTAGGTTATGGTGGAGCATTAATTCAAACTTTACTTAACAATCCTATGGCAAGTCCATATACTTTAGGACTAGCTGCTGCGGCTGGTTTTGGAGCTTCACTTGTGATTGCATTTGGATTTGCAGGAATTAGTCTTTATTTTGCTGTTCCACTTGGTGCATTTACTATGACTATGGTTTGTTCTAGTGTTTTGTTTTTGTTTGCAAAATCAAGAGCTTTTAGTTCTGAAATGTTAATTTTAGTAGGTATTGCGCTTTTATTTTTATTTCAATCATTGTTATCTTTAGTGCAATACATAAGTGCACCTGAAATTTCTCAACAAATTGTTTTTTGGCTTTTTGGCTCACTTCAAAAATCAAATTGGACTAATGTAATTATAGTTGGAGTGGTTACGATTATTTGTGTTATTTTACTTATAAAGGATAGTTGGGCGTTGTGTGCTTTTAGACTAGGTGAAAATAGGGCTGAAGTTTTGGGCGTTAATTTATCTTATCTTAGATTTAAAGCATTGCTAATTGTATCAATTATGAGTGCAACGGCTATTTCTTTTGTAGGAGTTATTGGATTTATTGGGCTTGTATCTCCTTATATAGCTAGAATGCTTGTAGGAGAAGACCAAAGATTTTATATGCTTACATCTATGTTAATTGGTGCTGTATTTTTAAGTTTTTCTTCTGTGATTTCAAAGATTATAGTAATAGGGACTTTATTTCCTATTGGAATTGTTACTTCTTTTGTTGGAGTGCCATTTTTCTTTTTTATAGTATATAGTAGGAGAAGGGTATGCTAATCTTAAAAGATGTAAATGTTAAAAGAGCTAATAATTTAATATTAGATAAAATCAATTTAGAATTTGAAAATGGAAAAATATATGCAATAATAGGTGCAAATGGTGCTGGTAAAAGTTCACTTTTAGATGCAATTTTTGGCAGAGTAAAAGCAGATGGAAAAATTAGTTTAGATGATTTTATTTTAAATAAAAAAACTTATAAATCTTGGCAAAACAATATTGCTTATATGTTGCAAGATTTTAATTCTAATGCAAATCTTAGTGCTTTAGAAGTAGTTTTGCTTGGAAAATTAAAAAAATTAGGGCTTTTTATAAAAGATGAAGAATTAGAATTTGCATTGAATATAATGAAAGGTTTAAATATTAATCATTTAGCTAATAAAAATATAAACGCACTTTCAGGCGGACAAAGGCAGATGATAAGTTTTGCTCAAGTGTTAGCAAAAGAGCCAAAAGTATTATTACTTGATGAGCCTGTAAGTGCTTTAGATTTGCATTATCAATGCTTATTGCTTGAAGCTTTACAAAAGCAAACCTATACTAAAAACTTAATTAGTATTGTTGTTTTGCACGATTTAAATTTAGCTTCAAGGTTTTGCGATGAGCTTATAGTTTTACATAAAAATTTAGTTTATCAAAAAGGTTTAGCAAATGACATTATCACAAAACAAATGTTAAAAGATTTATATGATGTAAGTGTAAATGTTTTAGCTGATGAAAGTAAGCCTTTAATATCACTTTTAGGAACAAAATGAAAATTTATATAGCAATGCAAGATATTTATAAAGAAGGTTCTATAGGTCTTAGAATACTTAAAAATGAGTTTTTGAGCTTGGGTTTTGAGTGTGAGTTTTTTGTGTGGCAAGAGTATGAGAATTTAAAAGATTGTGTTATTTTGCCACTTGGTGTTTGGGATTATTCTCTTAAAGTAGATGAGTTTTTGAGATTTTTAGATTTTTGTGAGTTAAATAATATTATTTTGATAAATAATACAAAATTAATTAGAAAAAACTTAGATAAATCATATTTACTAGATATAAAAGACGCTGTAAAATCTAATATTGTAGATATTAAAGATATAAAATTAAAGCCAAATCAAATCATAAAACCCTTAATAGGTCAAAGCGGAAATGGTGTAGCAAGGTTTAATGATGATATTAATTTACAATTTTATAAAGATAAAGCCTTAATTCAAGAATACATTAATCACGATAGCGAAGCTTGTTTGGTATTTTTTGAAGGGGCATATCAATATAGTATTTTAAGAACTAAAAATAATGATTTTAGAGCAAACTATAATTATGGTGTAAAAATAGATGATTTTAATCCAAGTGATGAGCTTATATCTTTAGCTAGCAAATATATTCCAAAAGATAGCTTTTATGCAAGGTGTGATATATTTTTGGCTGATAGGTTTTATATAAATGAAATTGAATGTATTGAACCTGCTTTGTATTTTGATAAAAAGCCAGAGTTTGCAAGTATTTTTGCAAATAAAATGAAAAAATATTTAAATTCCTTAAAATTTTAAGGAATTTGATTTTAAGAATTTTCTAGATATTTTTTACTAACTTCTGCATATTCTAAAGCTTGGTTTTTAATAGCTTTTATTTCTTCATTGCTTAATTCTCTAACAACTTTTGCAGGACTTCCTTGAATTAATGAATTTGGTGGAAAAACTTTATTTTTAGTTACTAATGAATTTGCACCTATTATTGAGTTTTCATTAATAACCGCTCCATCCATAATCACACTTCCCATTCCTACTAATACATTGGAATTTATCGTGCAAGCGTGGATTATAGAGTTATGCCCTATAGTTACATAATCTTTTATTATACAAGGTGTTTTAGGGCTAATCTCAACTCCTAGTTCATTATATAAAGCTCTTGCTACATGAATTGTAGAATTATCTTGGATATTTGTGTATTTTCCTATTTTTATATTAGCTACATCTGCACGAATAACTGCATTAAACCATATTGATGAATATTCATCAATTGTAGTATCTCCAATGATTTTAGCTCCATTTGCTACAAAAACTGATTTATTTAAATTAGGATAAAAACTATCGTATTTAACTAACATTTGCTTTCCTTAATAATAATTTTTATTATATAATATAAAAAAGGAGAAAATATGAAGAAAATATTAGTTGTATTTTTATTAAATATAATACTTTTTGCTGATTCTATTACTCAACATAAGGCTGATAAAATTCAAGATTCAAGACTATTTGTTCAATCACACGATGGAAAATTATTTTGTCTTAGCCCTAAGTTAGCTGATGGAAGATTGCTAGTAGGTATGCAAGATTGTAAGAACTCAAGTATCACAAGATACGATGTATATAAAAGACTTGCTTTTAGATATAATGATAGTTGGGTTTGTGCATCGCTTGGGGATAGAATGAAAAATGGCAAGATGGGGAGCGATTATGTAGAACTTCGCCCTTGTGTATTAAACGATAAATCTCAATGGTTTGATATTAATAATGATGCTTTTAGCTTAAAGGCATTTTCAAATATGAAAATCACAGAAAAGAACTTTTTATTAGTGGCTACTAAAAATAATTTTGGTAATAAAATAAAAATTTTTGAAGGCGTTATGAAAGAATGGCTTGAAGCTATTGCGCCACCCGTAAATTATGCTTTAAAAACACCAATATATTTTTATGTAGAAAATAGAACAAGTGGAGTTAGAACTAAGTATTATTTGGGTAAAAATAATGCAAATAAAACCAATCCAACTAATTTTTATTATGATTTTAGTTCAGGTAAAATTGCTTTATATAACAATGGTAATTTTGAATGTTTAAAGACTAATTTATCTAATTTAAATGCTAGTTATTTAAGATTTGAGAAATGTAATTTTGAAGATAGAGAGAATGATTTTTATTGGAATTTAAATCTATTTGATGGTTCTTTTATAGTGGATAATAAAAATAATATTTTAGAAGTTGCAAGGGGCAGTGATTTAGGAAGATTATTTGTTGTTACAAAAGATTATTATAAAATTAATCTTGCGGGAAGTTCTTTAAAGAATACTCAATTTTTCTTTGATAGTAGTGTGTATGATTTATGGAATTTTAATTATAGAAATGCGGGATTTAATTCGCACAAATGTGGAAATGAAAGAAGAGTAAAAAGAGATTTAAATTTCTTTAACTTAGCTAATTTTAATGTTTTAGATGATAATTGGATAAGAAGACTTTATGCGATAACAAGAACAAGTGATAGTAGTAATGATGCTAGTGGAATTTGTGGAATTTGTATGCTGCAAACTTTTGAAATAGTATCTTTATTAACTCAAGTATATCCATATAATCCTGATTTAGCACTTGATAATAATGGTTATTTATTTGATTATAGCGAGCATAGAAGTCCTTTTGTGTCTTTTCAAAGAAGAAATCCAGCATTATATAATCTAATGCAAGGAGCTTTTAACTTTTGGGGAAATGAGTTGGTATTCGGAGAGCCAATTTATCATAGAGGAGTTAGGGCGATTTGGGCTTTAACTAGAAATATATTGCCAAGATTTGATTGGAGTTTAAGTTCAGTTTATACTGGAGATGATATTGGTAGAGAATTAATAAGACTTACCCGCTCTCCTGCTGGTTCTTTATATATAGCTTTAGTAAGCCTTAGTAATGGTAGAGCTCACGCTATTCCTATAGTTATTACAAATCACGGGGTTGTGGTAATTCCAACAAATAATGAAAATATAAGTGAAGAAGAATATTTAGAATTAGTAAGACCTGCTAATAATTTAAGAAGCTTAGAGCTTTCTGTTACGGCAAATGGAAGATATCAAATAGAGGCATTAACTTTAATTGGTTTAGTTGGAAATAGAGATAATGTATTAGGAGAATACTTAAATCAGTTTGATTGCACCGGAGATGGTAGTTTTAGAAGGGGTAATGGTAATTTCTTAAATCCAAATAATGCAAATACTTGCAATAATGGAAGATGTGAATTAATGGAAATTGATTTTATGTTTAGCAATTAAGCTAAACATAATCTCTTGGCTTTTTTAAAGACGGGATAAAAAATTGTATTTTATTTTTCAATAGTTTAAAATATTTACTAATTTTTGAGCGTTTTTTATTTTTAAAATTTTCTTGTGTTGAAGAAGTATTAATAATTCCTAATTTGATTAAAATTGGATAAATTGCATATAAATTGATAAATGTTTCATTACTTGTATATAAATCAGCTGGTAAGTGAAATTTATTCATTGCTTTAAATAATTTTTGTGCTCCATTATTAGTTATATAATATCCATATGCACCATTTCCTCTTCCTACTAATCTTTTTAAATTCCAATTTAAAATTTTTTTATTAAATCTTAATGAAAATGGACTTTCAATTCTAAAACCATCATCGCTATAAATTTGCCTTTGATGACCTAATAATAAAAGTTCTAAATCTTTAGGAAATTCATTTTTATATTTTAAAAATTCTAATAAATTTTCATCAAATACTGCATCATCTTCTAAAATAATTGCATCTTCTAGATTTTGCTCTATAATTTTTTGATAACACAATCTATGACTCATAGCGCAGCCTATTTCTCCAAGGCTTAAAGTTCTTTTGAATAATTTTAATTGTTCTTCTTTAGGATAGGTATTTTTTTTTATTTCATCTTCACTCAACGCTTTGCCATATACAGCTTTAATTATTTCATAATTAAGCCCTAAGCTTTCGCAAAGGGCTGTTATTTTTTGTCTTTTTTCTATATCTTGCTCAAGATTAATTATAAAGAATTTCAAGCAAATACGCCTTTTTGTGGCCCACTTTTGCCACAACAATCTTTATATTTCTTACCACTACCACAAGCACAAGGTTCATTTCTTGATTGCTTTTTGATAGGTTTTTCAATTTCTTGAATTTCTTCATTAGTTTCAGGCATTCTTAGTTGAATTATTAGTAATACTTTTATACTTTCACTTTTAATTCTTTCAACTAGCTCCATAAATAAATTATAACTTTCTCTTTTATATTCTACTAATGGGTCTTTTTGATTATATCCACGAAGACCAATACCTGTTTTTAAAATATCCATTTGATACAAATGCTCTCTCCAAGCACCATCTAAAACTTGTAGATATAATAATTTTTCAATTCTTTCCTTTTCACTATCAGGAACTATGCTAAATTTAACTTTTAACATAGTAGTTATTGCATCAATAATAACACTTCTGCTTTCTTCTGTGTTTAAAGTTTTTAATAATTCTAAATCTAGCTCTAAATTAATTTCATTTTTGAATAATTCAACTAAATTTTCAGCACTTAAATCATTTAAGTTATGAATTAAATAATCCACATATTCAGCTATATTTTGCTCAACTTTTGTCTCAATATCATAATTTGTATCTAGCAATTCATTTCTATATTTATATATAGTTTTTCTTTGTTCGTTTGCTACATCATCATATTCAAGTATATGTTTTCTACTTTCAAAATGAAGATTTTCTACCTTTTTTTGAGCACTTGCTACTGCACGAGTTACAAGTGAGCTTTCTATGCTTTCACCTTCAGCGATTTTTAATCTAGTAAAAATTGCTTTTAGCTTATCTCCACCAAAAATTCTTAATAAATTATCTTCAAGACTTAAATAAAATCTACTAACACCAGGATCACCTTGTCTTCCAGCACGACCACGCAATTGATTATCAATTCTACGGCTTTCGTGTCTTTCAGTTCCTATTATATATAAGCCACCTAATTCTCTAATCTCATCAGTAATTTTTATATCAACACCACGACCAGCCATATTAGTTGCAATAGTAACTGCTCCTTTTTTACCTGCATCTTTAATAATTTCTGCTTCGTGAGCGTGATTTTTAGCATTTAATACATTGTGAGCTATTTTTGCCTTTTTTAAATACTCGTGTAAAAGCTCGCTTTTTTCAATACTTGCAGTTCCAACTAATACAGGTTGTCCTTTTGCGTTAGCTTTTTTTATTTCATCAACTACGGCTTTAAATTTCTCATCTTGAGTTTTATAAATTAAATCATCTAAATCTTTTCTAATTACAGGCACATTAGTCGGGATTGTAATTACATCAAGGTTGTATATTTGAGAAAACTCAGTTGCTTCAGTTTGAGCTGTTCCTGTCATACCAGCAAGTTTTTCATACATTCTAAAATAATTTTGGTAGGTAATATCTGCTAAAGTTTGACTTTCTTCTTGGATTTTAACTCCTTCTTTAGCTTCAAGTGCTTGATGTAAGCCTTCGCTAAAGCGTCTTCCTTCGCTAATACGACCTGTGAATTCATCTACAATCATTACTTCGCCATCTTTAACAACATAATGAGTATCTTTTAAAAATAAATTATTAGCCTTTAAAGCTTGGTCTAATTGATGAGCTAAAATAGCATTATCAAGACTATATAAATTATCAACTCCAAATAGTTTTTCTGCTTTTGAAATTCCTTGCTCTGTAATTAAAATAGTTCTATTTTTCTCATCTGCTATAAAATCTCCACTAGGTTTTTCTTTAGGATCATCTGGTGCAACTCCGCGAACCATTTGCTTAGCTACTTCATTAGCTCTTATATAGCCATCTAATGTTCTATTGGTTGGCCCTGAAATTATCAATGGAGTTCTAGCTTCATCTATTAAAATACTATCAACTTCATCAACTATTACAAAATAATGTCCCCTTTGAACTTTATCTTCAGCATCAAAGCACATATTATCTCTTAAATAATCAAAACCAAATTCACTATTAGTTCCATAAACAATATCACACGCATAAACAGCTTTTCTATTTCTATGGTCGTTTCCTACTAAAATACCAACACTAAAACCAAGAAAATTATATATAGCACTCATCTCATTAGCATCTCTTGCTGCTAGATAATCATTTGTTGTTACTACATGAACGCCTTTTTTTGTCATTGCGTTTAATACCACAGGTAAGGTTGCTACTAAGGTTTTTCCTTCTCCTGTTTTCATTTCTGCTATGCTTTTATCATTTAAAACCATACCGCCTATTAATTGCACATCATAATGTCTCATTCCAAGCGTTCTTTTGCTAACTTCTCTTACTATTGCAAATACATCTTCTAAAACTAAATCTAAATTATTATTGTCTTCAAGCACTTTATTTTGTAGGTTTTGAAATTCGCTTTTAATTTCTTCGTCATTTAATTTTTGATATTTTTCTTCTAAAGAATTTATTTTTAATACTCTTTTTTTGTAGGCTTTAAGAAGTCTATCATTACGAGTTCCAAATATACATTTTGCTATATTTTTAAACATTTAAATTTACCTCTTGGTTTTGATTTTTGAATATAATTATATTTGTTAAAATAAATAAAAGGATATTTAAAAGGTATTTAAATGATTATTAAAAAAATCTTTTTGCTTTGTATTTGTGGAATTTTTGCTTTTGCATTTAAAATTGATAATATAAATTACAATAGTTTTGAAGCTGATTTTATTCAAAAAGTAGTTGATTTGAGTAATAAAACTTTAATATATGAAGGTAAATTTTATTATCAAAATGAAAAAAGTTTATGGCAATACTTAAACCCTGATGAAAAAAAAGTTTATATTACTAAAAATGAAGTTGTAATAATTGATGATGACTTAGAACAAGTAATTATTAGTAAAGAACAAATTGATTTAGCAAATATTTTAAAAAATGTTTCTTTATATGAAAAAAAAGAAGATTTTGTAATCTATAAAGCTAAGTATGATAATATAATTTATTATGTAAAAGTGCTTAATAATCTTTTAACAAATATAAGTTATAAAGATGAATTAGATAATCAAGTAAGCATAGATTTTATAAATTCAAAAATTAATTTAAAAATAAACGATGATATTTTTAAATATAGTATTCCAAAAAATTATGATGTAATAAGGTGAGGTTATGGTAATAGATATTGATTTAAAAGATAAAGCATATAAAGTTTATATAGATGAAGAATTAAAAATAAATAAAGATTATGTAATTTTAACTAATACAACTTTAGAAAAACTATACTTAAATGATGTTTTACAAAAAATAGGAAAACAACCAAAAGCGATAATAGTTATACCAGATGGAGAAGAATACAAAAATCAAGAAAGCGTTAATTATATTTTAGAAGAATTATTTAAGGCTGAAATTAGTAGAAGTGATTTGCTAATTAATCTTGGCGGTGGGGTAATTAGCGATATTGGTGGCTTTGTAGCTAGTATTTATAAGCGTGGAATAAAACATATAAATATAGCTACAACCTTACTTGCTAGTGTTGATGCAGCAGTAGGTGGTAAAACAGGCATAAACAATGCTTATGGTAAAAATCTAATAGGCACATTCAAGCAACCTAGTGCTGTTTATATTTTTACAAATTATTTTAAGACTTTAAAAAAGGCTGAATTAAGTGCTGCTATGGCTGAAGTTATTAAAATGGCTGTTTGTTTTGATTTGGATTTTTATAACAAATTAAGCAAATTAAGTTTTGATGATATTTTTGATAATATTTTAGAATTTGTAGAAAAATCAATAAAAATTAAAGCAAATGTAGTAATAAATGATGAGTTTGAAGATAATCTTAGAATGAAACTAAATTATGGTCATACTTTTGCTCATGTTATAGAAAATGAGACGAATTATAAAGGCTATTTACACGGAGAAGCTGTTGCTATTGGTATGGTTATGGCTAATAAATTGGCTTGTAATTTAGGTTTAATTTCAAAAGAATTTGAAATAAGTATTTTAAATACTTTAAAGAATTTTAATCTACCTACATTTTATAAAATCAATTCATCTTCTAAATTCTATGAAGGATTTTTTCAAGACAAAAAAACTCTAAGTGGAAAAATCAACTTTATTTTACCTAGCAAAGAAGATTTAAGCATTATTAAAAATGATATTTCAAAAGATGAAATATTAAAAGTTTTAAGGGAATTTGAATGAGATTTTTATTAGCTTTTTTTGTTTTTGTAACTTTTATTTATGCAGAAAATACAGAAGAATTTACAAAAAACCTTGAGGGCGTGTATTCTGTCAAAGAAAAATTGCATATTATAAATAATGAATTAAAAGACAATATCACTATAAAAAATTATAAAAATTATCAAGAATATTTAAGATTAAAAAATGAATTAAAAGAAGCAAATGAAAATTTATTAAAAGCTAAAAAAACTCAAAAAGAACAATTAGAAAATACCATAAAATCACTTGAAGATAAACTAAGTGTATTAAAAGATTATGAAAGCTACAGCGTAGTAAAGTATTTAAATCTACCAAGTGAGCCTACTGAATATAAAAAGATTTCAAATATTTATTTAGTTATTGAAGGTTTATCAGAGCGTAAAGAATTAGCTAATGAGAAAAAAGAATATGAAATAAAATTAAAAGATTTTACTACATTAGTATCTAAAATAGATAAGAAAACAAAGCTTTTACAAGAACTATATGACATTGAGCCAAGTGAGAATTTAAGTCAAGAATTAGTATATTCTATAAAAGAATTAAATGATTATAAAAGCGCTTTAGAAAATATCACAAATGCTTTTGAGATATTTAAAGTTAAGGCAAATAACACAATTAAGCTTATAAATAACGATATAAAAAAGCAATATGATAGTGCTATATTTTTTATAGCAATTATTATTTGCATATTTATTGCTAGGTATTTATTAGGTTTGATGCTTAGAAAATATGTTGATGATAAAGATAAAGTTTATACTTCTTTTAAGATTTTAAATATTTTTACTTTTATTATTGTTTCTATGTTTTCTATATTTTATTTTGTTGAGAATATAAGCTATTTAGTAAGCGTATTAGGATTTGCATCAGCTGGTCTTGCTATTGCTATGAAAGATATGTTTATGAGCTTACTTGGTTGGGCCACTTTACAATTTGGTGGTGGCTTTCATGTAGGTGATAGGGTAAAGGTTAGTAAAAATGGAGTTACTTATGTAGGAGATATTATTGATATTTCTTTACTTAAGATGACTATATACGAAGATGTTACATATACTACTTTTTTGACAAATCGTCGTGCTGGAAGAATTATTTACATACCAAATCACTATATTTTCACAGAATTAATATCAAATTATAATTATTCTTATATGAAAACCGTTTGGGATGGAATAGATATAGTAATAGATTTTTCAAGCAATCTTGAAAAGGCAAAACAAATAATTTTAGAATCAGCTAGTTCTCATACTCAAGCATTCAGCGATAGTGCAAAAAAAGCAATTCAAAAAATGAGAAATCATTATCAAATGAAAAATTCAGGAACAGACCCGAAACTATTCGTAATGCTAGAGCAATACGGGATTAAAATATCTATTTGGTATATGACAAATTCAAGAGAAGCTCTTAAAATGCGTTCAATAGTAAGTGAAGAAATTATTAAAAGATTAAAAGCAAGTGATGATATAAAATTAGCTTTCCCATCACAAACTATTTATATGGATAAAAGAAATAATCAGCCATTTTTAAAGGATAATAATGAAAATATATATTAAAACTTTTGGTTGTAGAACCAATATTTACGATAGCGAACTAATCAAAAGCTATATAAAAGATAATGAAATAATAAATGATGAATTACAAGCTGATATGATAGTAATCAATTCTTGCACGGTTACTAATCAAGCTGATTTAGGCTTAAAGCAATATATAAGACATATTAAAAATCATAATCCAAATACTAAGTTCATCTTAACAGGTTGTGCTGCGGCAAGTATTGGCAAAAGCTTATATGATAGCAAAATAGTTGATGGTGTAATGGGTGCGTCTTTAAAATCAAATATAAATAAGTTTATACTAAATCCAAAGGAATTTGATTTAGGAAATTTAAATTTCATAGATGAAAAAATAGTAAGCAATTACGAAAACCACACAAAAGCATTTGTTAAAATCCAAGAAGGCTGCGATTTTGCTTGTTCTTATTGTATTATTCCTAGTGTAAGGGGTGGGGCTAGAAGCTTAAAATTAGAGCAAATTATAAATCAGATAAAAACCCTAGCTAATAATGGTTATAAAGAAGTAGTTTTAACAGGCACAAATATAGGTAGTTACGGAAAGGATTTAAATCTATCTTTAGCAAAATTACTTAAAGAAATTAGCAAAATAAATGGGATTAAAAGAGTTCGTTTAGGTAGCATTGAGCCGGTTCAAATTGATGATGAGTTTAAAGAATTATTAGACGAAGATTTTATTGAAAAACATCTTCACATAGCCTTACAACACACAAATGAAAAAATGCTAAAACTAATGCAAAGAAGAAATAAAGCTTATAAAGACTTAGAATTATTTGAATATTTAGCTAATAAAGGTTATGCCTTAGGCACTGATTATATAGTAGGTCATCCAGGTGAGAGTGATGAAATATGGGCTGATGCTATTAATAATTTTAAGAAATTCCCTATAACTCATCTTCACGCTTTTGTGTATTCTAAAAGAGACGGGACAAAAAGCGTAGAATTAGCAAAGACTTTAGGCGAAGTTGATAAAAATATCTCAAAGCAAAGATTAAATGAGATTAAAGAAATTACTAGATTAAAAAATTATGAATTTAGAAAAAATCAAAAAGATTTAATAGTATTAGTAGAGCAGTTTAAAGACGGCTATTATCAAGGATACGACCAATATTTTAATCTAATTAAAATCAAATCAGATAAAGACTTATTAAAAACTTGGATAAATATTAAAGATTACGAGGTAGAAATTGACAAAAATAAAGCCATTTACTAAAAATATCAAAATAATAATCGCTTGCATAATTCTTGCAATTATAGCTTTAGGAATATTTTCGCTAAGTAAAAAAGAGCAAAATATATCTTTAAATGAGTTTTCATCATTAGAATTAAAAAATATTTCAAACGCTTACATTTATGAAAATATGCTTTATTTTTCAATAAATGATAAAGATTATAAAATTCTAGCTGATGAAGAAATAATCAAAAAAATCTTAAAATACAAAAGCGTAGAAAATAAAACAGAATTTGATTATTCAATAATTTTAGTTTTTATTATGATAATAATTTTTATTTATTATCTAATATACTTAAGAAATCTTAGCACAAAGCAAGGTATATCAAATCATCCAATTAATAATGTCTTAAAACCTGAATTTAGATTTGTTATCAAAACAGATAGTAATTTTAATGATGTTATAGGTCAGTTTAAAGCCAAGGAAGAATTAAGAAAATTAAGCTCTATTTTTAAAACCAACAATCCTTGCTTAATAAAAGGAGTTTTGTTAACAGGTGCTAGTGGAGTAGGTAAGACTATGTTAGCAAGAGCTTTAGCAAATGAGTGTGGAGTTAATTTTTTATACCAAAGTGCAAGTAGTTTTAATGAAATTTTTGTAGGTCTTGGAGCAAAAAGGGTTAGAGAATTGTTTGCAAATGCTAAAAAATTAGCACCTTGTATAGTATTTATTGATGAAATTGACGCACTTGGAAAGCAGCGTGGCAATGCTTTAGCAAACGATAGTGAAAATACACTTAATGAATTGCTAACTCAAATAGACGGCTTTGCAGAGCTTAAAAATGTCTTAGTAATTGCTGCTACAAATAGAGCTGATGTTTTAGATACGGCTTTACTTAGAAGATTTGATAAAAAAATTCATTTTACCTTACCAAATTATAGCGACAGAATAGAGTTCTTTAAACAACTTATTAAAAAAGATTTAATAAGTTCTGATTTTAATTTAGATTATTTAGCTTATATTTCAAAAGGTTTTAGCGGGGCTTCTTTTAAAAGCTTAGAAAATGAATTGTTGCTAAGAGATAGATTAAGCGAAAGAGAAATAATAAATGAGATTTTAGTGATAAAGCACGGCATTAGCGAAGATTTAGAATTAAGCGAAAACGAGCAATATATTCAAGCTATTTATCAAGCAGGTAAAATCACTATGGCAAAGATTTGTGATGCGAATTTAATTTATGCTAATTTATTTACATTTGAGTATTTTTATCCAAACGAGCATATAAAATCATTTTCAGAAATAAAAAACGAAATCAAAATTCTTTTATCAGGAATGTTAGCAAATGAATTATTTTTAGGCGAAAATTACAATAATTTTTCTAAAGATAGAGATAAAATACAAGAATTAAGCAAATTTTATGTGGAATTTGAAATATCATCTTTAGAAGAAGAATGTAAAGAATATTTAAAAGCTTATGAAGAAGAGATTAAAAATACAGCAAATGAATTGCTTTTAAATAAAGAAATATTTTTTTAAAGGATAAAAATGGATATTATAAAAATAGGGATAATTACGAGTTCAGATAGAGCAAGTGCAGGAGTTTATGAAGATATTAGTGGAGCAGAGATTAGAAAAATTATGCAAGAATATTTATTAAATGAAATTGATTTTAAATACTCATTAATCCCTGATGAAGAAGAGTTGATTACAAATGAGATTATTAAAATGTCTGATGAATTTGAATGCGATTTGGTATTTACCACAGGTGGAACAGGACCAGCTTTAAGAGATGTTACACCAGAAGCAACAAAAAAAGCAATCGAGCGTGAATTACCAGGCTTTGGAGAATTAATGCGTGCAAGCTCACTTAAGATTGTCCCAACAGCAATCCTAAGCCGTCAATTAGCAGGGACAAGGGGTAAAACTCTAATAATCAATCTTCCAGGTAAGCCAAAAGCAATTCGTGAATGTATAGAGCCTATTTTTCCTGCGATACCATATTGCCTAGACTTAATGAATGCAAGTTATATAAACGAGAGCGAAAATGCACCAAAGGTATTTAGACCTAAAAGTAAGTAAAAAATATTCAAAAATGCACATAAGTGCAATAATTATTTAATAAAAAAAATTATAATTTAGAACTTTAATTTTTTAAGGAGAATAATATGAATAGGAAAATTGTGTTTTCATTAGTATTATTATCGGCTTTTTCTTATGCAAATGCAGAGAATAGAGTGGAATTACAAATAGGTATAGTGGATACTGATAATGCAAATCAGCATAGTAATCACTTAAATAAATGTATTAATTCTGTGCCTGGCAACAGAAGTGTTGATGGCTTAAACGATTGTGCTAAGCTAAGAAAGATGAACGATAAATTTTATGTTCAATGTTTTGCAAACCCAGATATAAGTGATGATACTTACAAAATTTTGTCTGAAAATTCGAGTTATTTCCATTTAATAAATATCTTAACTCAAAAAGGCGATGTTGTTAAAAACCCAGAAAAGGTTAGATATGAAGCATTAAGACAATGTGGAGTTAGCTATTTTGATGCTAGAATGTATTCAGCTTATAAAATGGCTGTTAAATATACACCTTATGAAGAAGCTACAAAATTTGTTAATAGCTATAGAGATAATGTTATTAAAAAGAAATTAAATGAAATTAAAAATACAGACAAAGAAGTATGTAAAAAAGTTTTTGAAGCAGAATTGAATTATATAAATAATTCTCAAAAAGGCTTAGATGATATTGATTACGACCCATATTATGCTGCAGTTGGTTTTAGAACACCTGAAGTTCAAAATTTTTCATCTAGTAAAACATTTTCAACTAATGTTAAGTTAAAATCAGATTTAGATGGTAATGATAAGAAAAAGTTTATAGAAGAATATTATAAAGAATTTCATGCAAATACAACAGGTAGAGTTATAGTTTCAAGTAGTCCAACTGTTATTAATAGTCAATATTTAGTGTATTTATTAGACCAAAATGAGTTTGCAGGTAGCAATGGTTGGGTATATAGAAACTTTTCAAATGTTGTTGGTGATAAAACAAATGCAGGTGATATTCAAGGAATGAAAGGTTGTTCTAGCTTATTAAATGGTAGCTTAACAACTTATAGTATTGCTTCTTGGGACGTTAATAAATTAATTTTTGTTAATGAAAATTATAATAACTCTGTAGTATTAGGTGTTTGTGATGTTTATAATAAATATTTAGAATTAAACAATAATCCTAATACTTTTGCTAAAGACAGAGCTTTAGAAGCTATAATTTTAAAGAATTCAAAAATTAAACCTTTTGATTATGGTGATTTGCTATCAGATTATAATGATAATAAAAATGGCAATCGTGTGAATGATTATGCCGGTGGTGTTAGCAAGTGCTATAATTATGATTTAGAGCATTATTCATCACAATATTCAAGAGCTAATTATTTTGATTATTTAAATCAAGAAGATTTTAGAAAAGATGATGCTAAGGAGATTGTAAGAAAAAATTATGTGTTTAGTATTCACAAAAATAACACTACTAGAAAAGGTATTGTTTTAGGAGATGATGATACTTATAATTTCAGTGTAAATGTTAGACCTTCATTTGTAACTAACAAACAATATAATTCTCAAGGAAAAGGGTCTGTTGTAACTACACAAGTATCAAATCTAGCTGTTAAATTTATCCCTGATGCTAATTATTATCAAATAACAAATGAAGCAAATCAAACTGATAAAAAAGATAGCAAACCTTTAAAAGTTACTAATTTAGATGATGTATATATTGCTTTAAATAATAATAAAACTCCATTTAACGCTGAAGATAGAAAAGCAAATAATATTTCAGTTAAATATTATTTAACAAGTTTTGAATTAACAAAGCAAAGAATGGCAGATGCGAATGGTGCAGTAGATTCTAAAACAGAAGTGATTTCAACCAATACTAAATATGAATTAGTTCAGAAAGAAAACATAACTGGTTTTGGATTAAAATTTACAAAAGATACATTCAAAAAACTAGCTAAAATTGATGATAATGATTTATTAAAAGGTAATGTTTATAAATTCACATTTAAACCTTTAGAAATTATTGAAGAAATTACCGAAACAAATAGAGAAGAAGTATGTCCAACAAGTGGTGCTTGCAAAATTCAAGAAGTAAAAAGAACTTATGAAAGACCAATGTTTCAAGCTTCAGGTGTTGATATTGTAAAAGGTGCTCCAAAGGGTAGTGTAGAAATTATCTTAGGTCATAGTGAAATGCCAAATGGTATTAATTTTGGAACAGCTTATAATAATATTGATGCTACTAAAATATTAGAAAATAATAAAATTGCTTCAAATACAAAGGTAGCTGATAAGATTTATACAAGAACAAGTAGTCAAGATATATATTTAGGCTTTACAAAACCAGATGTTAAAGTTCTTTATAAACAATACATTAAGTTTTATAATGGTTCTGATGAGTTAAATGCAGATATTTATAACGGAACTCAAAAACTTTCAAAATCAACTACAGAATGTAAAGGTTATTATCCAATTGATAACAAAATGGTTTTACATTTAAAAGATAAATTAGCTGTAAATCAAAATTATCAATTTAGATACGAAATTGCAGAATACGATAACATTTTTGAAGAATGTTCAGTATTAGGCGATAGAAGTTCAAATACATTCTCAATTAGACCAGATAGCATTACTTATAAAGTAGGCACACTTGATACATTTGATAAAAAAGCAGGTAAAGAAGATAAAAAATATCCAAACAATAATGTAACTTTCACTGCGGATTTAAAAGATGATAGATTTGGAATTAGTGTTGCAGAATTAAAAGTAAGTGATTCAAAAGGTAGTGTTAAGAAATTCTATTTAGAAGATAAAAACTCAGTTCAATTAAATCAAGTTGGCTCAAAAGCTGCTAGTAGAACATTTGTTGATTTTAATAAAACAAATGGTAATTTTGATATAAAAACCGTGTTTCCTTTAGTAACAGACGCTCAAATAGCATTCTCTGAAAATAAATTTACTATAGGAGATTTAGAGCAAGATTTATGCGTAAATTCTAATGTTGCTGTAGATATTACTAATGCTAATAAGATTAATTCAGATGGTAAAATTAACTGCCAAACTCCAGGTAATGAACTTACTGTTAATTTTATAGCAGATGAGACACTAGGATTACAAATTGATAATACGAATATGGCTATTAGACCTTATTTAACAAATACAAGCTTTACTAATTATGTTCCATTTAGTGATAATGACTCTGAAAGATTGGCATTACCATTGCAAGTAGCTAATAAAAATACTAATAATTATTTTTATAAAAAATTTGCTAATGATGACGCAACTATTAATATTAATTTAGGGTATGACCCAACACCAAATGTAAATAAAGTAATTATTAAAGCTGATTCAGAAACTTTAGGCGTAACAGCTACAAGTGGAACAAAAGGTGGATTTAAGGTAACTGGATTAAATAGTGGATTTGACAATGCTTTAAGTTTAATTGACCCAAGTGCTAAACTAAGCACCTATGATGATAGCAAGTTTAGTGCAAAAGAATTTGGTAAAATTTTAGTTAAAATTGGTTATCCAAAATACGATGGCACTAAGCCTAATTTAGACCCTAAATTCTTAATAAAATCTGCAGAAGCAGAGATTAAGTTTAATGGTGGCGGTAGTTTAAATGTAAGTAATTTATTAACAAATCCTTATGAGTTTGCTTATACAGGTTTATTCTTTAAAGATTTAAATAAAAACACAGGAACAACTCGCAAAATTAGTGAAACTGACGCTTGGGTATTTAAATACGATAATAATAAATTTGTAAAAATGGATTCTAAGAATTTAAGTAATTATTCAAAAGTATATAATGATGCTAAAGGTGGATTTAGCTTTATTTCTGATTATTCTAAAAAAGAAATACCTGGAGATACTTACGAAGTTCCAACTAATTTAGAAAACAACCAATATATAAAAGATACTTTAAGATTTAGAGTAAAGGATAAAGCATTTAGCTATCTTGATTCTGACGCTACATTTACAATTGAATTTGTAAAATAATTATCTAGCCCTTAGTTTATCTAAGGGCTTTTATTTTTAACATATATTTCTTATTAATTTATTTACTATTTTTTAACATTATTTTAACTTAGCATAAATAGAATTAGCGATTTTAATTATTAAAATATTAAAGGAGCTATATGAAATTATCTTACAAAATTACTTTATTTGCTTTTGTTTCATTACTGATTATTAATTTAAGTGCTATTTTAGTAGCTAGTAAAGGTATGAATGAATTAGACAATATCGCTCAAGAAGCTCTTGATAATATGAGTGTTGATGATGCGAAAAAAACAGCAGTTAGTATTACTAGCTTAATTACTTCAATGTCTAAAAAAATTCATTCAACAAGTGAAAATCAAGAAAGTTATAATAAAAATATTCTTACATTTTTAAGTGAATTAGACTTAAAAAATCGCTCTGTTAATTTATTTGTAATTAATAAAAAAGGCGAATATGTAATGCACTATCTAAAAGATAGAATTGGTGAAAATGCTTATAATAAAAAAGATTCTAATGGTAAATTATACATACAAGAAATAATTCAAACAGCAAATAATGGTGGTGGATTTGTAACAACCCATATGAAAGCTGATAAGACAAGACCAGAAAGAGATGTGGTGTATTATGTAGAAAAAGATAGTTTCAATGATTATGTATATATAAGCGTAATTTACTTAGTAGAAGCTAAAGAAGAAATAGCAGAAATTAGTGCAAAAGTATTAGATAAGAAAAATGAAGTTGTTTTAAACTATTCTGTATTTGCAGTTATTTTATGTATTATTATTCTTGCTTTATGGCTGATTGTTATTAGAATTTGGATTAGCAAACCATTAAATGAACTAACCCAAAAAGCTTATGATTTATCTAAAGGAGATGGGGATTTAACTAAACTTTTAGAAATAAAAGGCAAAGATGAAATAGCAAGTGCTAGTAAAGCTATAAATGATTTCATTGGTAAGATTAGGATTTTAATTAACGAAGTAAAACAAATATCTTATGAAAATAAAACAATAGCAGCCGAGCTTAGTAGTGTTAGTATGCAAACAGGAAAAAGAAGTGAAGAAAGCTTTAATATAGTTGAAAATGTTGTTGAAGAAGGTAAATTAACCAAGGATAGTTTATCATCAGGTATAAATAGTGCCAATGATAGTAAAAATGAACTAAGAGGTAGCACAACTAGTATTCACGAGACCATTAATGCTATTAATTCATTAACTAATCAAATAAATCATAGTGCAGATATAGAAAGTGCTTTAGCTAGTAAGATTGAGCAATTAAGCCGTGATGCTGATAATGTTAAATCTATTTTAGAAATAATTAACGATGTAGCAGACCAGACTAACTTACTTGCACTAAATGCTGCAATAGAAGCTGCAAGAGCAGGAGAGCATGGGCGTGGATTTGCCGTAGTAGCTGATGAAGTAAGAAGCCTAGCAGAAAGAACTCAAAAAAGCCTTAGTGAAATAAATGCAACAATAAGTGTTATAGTTCAAGGTATTAAAGATGCAAGCGAGCAAATGAGTGATAATTCTAAACAAATTAGTAATTTAACAAATGTTGCAAATGGTAGCGAAGAGCTAATTAAAAATATGGAACAAAAATTAAAAGAAGCAATAATTAGTAGTGATAAGACCGTGGATAATTATATCAACGCTAGCAAACAAATTGAAGATATTTTAAATGAAGTTTCACAAATTGCAAAAATCACTAATGAAAACGCAAGAAGTGTAGAAGAAATAGCAAAAGCTGCAAGTCAATTAACTAATATCAGCGAAGAATTAGATAAAAAATTAAGCGAATTTAAATCATAATATATTCTTGCTAAGATTTTGTATTTAAGGAGTTTTAATGTCTTGGATATACTTAATCTTAGCAGGTGCTTTTGAGATTGGTTGGCCTATTGGCTTTAAATTAGCTAGTAATGGCTCAAAAATATGGATAGTGTTTTCTATAGTATCAATGGGGCTTAGCGGGTTATTTTTGTATTTAGCGCAAAAAAATATTCCTATCAGCACAGCTTATATTGTATGGACTGGTATTGGTGGGTTAGGAACGGCTTTGATTGGGATTATGGTTTTTAATGATAGTATTAGCTTTTTAAAACTTATGTTTTTAAGTCTTATATTAATAGGGTTAGTTGGAATTAAAATTGTAAGTTGATATTAAAAAAGATATATTTTAATAATTTGTTTATTTTATTAAATCTTATAAATATTTATATAACTTAGAATATATTTATATAAAATATTTAAAAATATTTTTAATTTTATAAATACCCCCCCCCATTTTGTTAGTAATTGATTAACCTTTATATATTGATTTTTAACTATAATAAAGCATTTTTCATTTATTTTTTAGGGGAGAAAATGAATAGAACTATAAAATTATCTTTAAT